>CAZPZP010000034.1:14078-14361 GCA_964591025.1 uncultured Chthonomonadaceae bacterium | reverse complement strand
GAGCCGATGATGCCCGAAACGACAGAACGCCCCGATTTGTCCATGAAGGTTTTGGGAGTGGCAGGTTGCTTGTCCCAACAGTCTCCGGTGAGTGTCCAGCCGTCGAAACTGCCCGCGTCGAAGTCGAAGAGAACCGTGTCTTTGCTTGGCGTGGCAGTTTTGGTGTTGGGCGTTTGGGCGAGTGAAAGGGCGGATAGGGCGAGAACGAGAGCGAGACGGTGAAGGCGAGAGTTGGCGGGTTCCTTTCAGAGAACTTCAACGGCAAGGTGGATTGTTGCTTTTT
>CAZPZP010000034.1:0-14068 GCA_964591025.1 uncultured Chthonomonadaceae bacterium | reverse complement strand
TGCTTCGATTTCCAACAGAGTATCGGAGGCGACTGTTCCTAATTTTTCGGTAAAGCGGATCGGTGAAACGCTTCTGACTTGAAACCCATCGGCGGCGGATGTTTTGCTCAAACCGTTTTCTGTGTCGGGTTCAAGATGCGTCATCCACGAATACGCGGCAAACGATTCTTTCCAGTCGGTGATCGGGACAATAATACGAAGGGCAAGACGCCCAACATTGGGAGAGGAGACCACAACGCAGGGGCGCGTTTTGCCAATCTCATCACCGATGCCGGGATCGAGCCGCACACGCCAAACTTCTCCTTGTTGCGGCGTCTCAGGCATGGGCTGTTGCCTCTGCCGGGTAGTCCTGAAACGGTTCGCCGTCCAACGCTGTGAATGCGGTCAGTTCGCGCTCTGCTATAGGTCGGGCGAGGTCGGCTTCATACTCTACCGCCGCTCGTTCCGCTTGAGACTGAAGAATTCGCATTCGTTCCGCTTTTGGTAAAGTAAGTAGTTGGCGGGCGGTAGGGACTTGTGGCTCTGGTTCTTCCAATAATTCATCAAGAACAACAGTTGCGGGCTTACCAATTCGCGCCGCTTTTCTTTGCAGTTTGGCTTCCTGTTCGCGTGTCAGTGTAAGGCTCATTGCTGTTTCCGTTTCGATAGATCAAGAATTCAGTTATGATTATACGCCAAAAAGGGCGAACGAGGCAAGGACGCGACAATGCCCGAAACTGCGGAACGCCCCGATTTGTCCATAGGGTTGTGGGGTAATAATTTTGTAGCCTCGGTACAGAATTCACAGGACGGCTCTTCAATGCCTTTCTCTGCATTGCGAACCGATGCAAGAGACTTTTTTCGCAACAAAAATCGCCAAAATCGCTCTGCGAGGCTTGTAGAGCCAAAAATGCCTTATTGCCCCCTAAGCCTCATGAAGGTTTTGGGTGTGGCGGGTGCTTTGTCCCAACAGTCTCCCGAAAGTGTCCAGCCGTCGAAATTGCCCGCCTCGAAGTCGAAGAGAGTTAGGTCATTGGGTCGTTGGGTGATTGGGTCATTAGGTTTTTGGGCGGGAGAAAGCGTGGGCAGGGCGGATAGGGCGAGAACGAGAGCGAGACGGTGAAGGCGAGAGTTGGCGGGCATGGCGAAATCTCCTTGTGGATGCGTCGGGCGATGATGGTTGATTATACCCATGAACGCGAAAAAACTTGTATTGCTGTCAGCGAAACCTCCTGCGTCGCGCCACACATACCCACGAGGGCTGAACTCTGTCGAAACATTTACCCGAACAACAGGCACGGCGGTATGAATTCTTCTGCTTACTGCTCCTGTGGTATAATGCGACTATATCCACCGAAGAACGCTTGAATACTTTGGAAACACGGCTCGATCTTTTGCAACGTCAGGTCGAAGAGCGACTCCCTGCCGCCTCGCCTCAACCCAAACGCGGCTGGAAAGCCATTCGCGATCTCTTCGTCCAAAACCCTCCCATCGAAGAGATCATCGCCCGCCTTTATCACACCGAATAATTCCCGTCTATTGCGTCTCTGTCTCACACTGGAGTCCGATGATGGCATCTCGCAAGCGGAACAGAAACAGCACAATGGTTCCTAAAACGCTGATCGAAAATAAAGCGTTTGCCGGAGCCAAATAGACTTGGGCTTGCAATGAATCACGGGCAAGCATCAGAATCAAACGATAATCCCAAAGCGCGTGCAACAAGGCGACACACAAAAATGTATTCAGTACCGGCTGTGTAAACTGTATCGAAATGCGCTTTTCACGCCAAAGCATCGCACACAGGCTGCCTGTCCACAAAATATGTGCCAAGCAGACCGCACTCCGCAGCACAACAACGGTCAGCAAAAACGAGACGCCCTTTTCGTTGTAAGCCCGCACGATATAACCGATATTCTCAATGCCGCCGAAACCCGCTCCTGCCGCCATGCCGAAACACAAGCCGTGCATCGCCAAATGGTAGCGGTTGTGTTTGGTAAATCCCCATAAGGCAAATGCCTTCGCCAACTCTTCGGAGGCTCCGACGATGACAGGCAGCACCAAAAAACTCCCAAAGGTAATGCCCACAATCGGAACGAGATAGTAGAAAACCAAAGCCCCAACAATGCCTAATGTTCCCCCTGCGAGCAGAGACAGCAGATAGTGTTTCCACAAGATCAGGCGCGAGGCGACAGTCACCCAAACCAGCGCGAACAAGGTCAGGGGAGTAAATAGCCCACCCAAAATTCCAAACGTCAACGCCGCCGTTCTGTCAGGAGTTCCCGCGCTAAAAGCGGTCATTGCAGAGATTAAAAGGACGATCAGATAAGCGATATAAAGCAATCCACGCCACATACTTCGCGCAGAAGGGTCTGGCGGCGAGACCGCCATCGTTGGCACAAGCGAAGTCTCGTAAAACGGCTGACGGCACTCGGTACATACAGGGCTTGCCGCCAACTGTCGCGCCTTGCAGTGCGGACACGTTGCCGTTCTCAGGTCGGCATAACACTGCTCGCACAAAGGCGCGAAGACAGGATTTTCGTGGCGACACCGACTGCACGCCGCTGTTGTCAGGCAGTGCTTGCAGTGCATACACTGTGTCTCATTGCTCCCCGCCGGTTTTCGGCAGGACGGACAAAGCAGGGCAACATTCGCCATCATTCTGCTCCTTTCTTTTCCGTTCGTGAGGGGGCATGAGAAATCTCCTCTATCCATTGCTCCAGTTGTTCGCTCACATCATCTGAGGCATCTGCTTGTTTTGCCTTCTCCAAAATGCGCTTAAGGAGAGCAACATTCTTGGCTTTGTAGGCGGCTTGCCCCAATGCAAATGTCAGCTCATTCATTGTTTCTATGTTGTATCTCGCAAAATCGGTAGAAAGATAAGTCAAGCCTTTCTCAAATGCGATAGAAGTCTCTTCTCCGCCCCTTTTTAGAAATTGAATGATTAGTTCCGCATTCTCGCGTTGTTTCAAGGCGTGTGTATATGTGTCAAGTTTTGCCATGATTGGATGATGAGGTGTGCGTATGACAAGGCGTTGTCGCAGTGCTGTCAATGCTTTGAGCTCGCCTTTCTGGAAAAGTTCTTCTGTCTGCCTGTCTATTTCTACTGGATCGTTCGTCTGGTCTTCCTCTTTTTTCTGATTTTGTGGATTTTTTGGCGCAATCGTTCTCGGTGTCATGCCAGAGTTCGGCGAAACTTCATCAGGTGATTTCGAAGATTGAAGTGTATTAGCATTGGAGGAATCTTTTGCGTTTGCAGGTTCAGGTTTCGATGGCTGCGTCTTGGTTGATGGGATGTGCTTATATTGTGCCAACTGTGTTTCGATTAATTTCCTTCGCTTATCTGTTGGGCTTATTCCGTACTTGTTCATCTCGGCAACAATGTATTCCATCTCGGTAATTTTTTGGTTTTGTTTTATTTTTGGATTGGCTTGAATGCATATTGCCTGATAATACCAGCAATATAATTTGAACTCAGGACGGCGTGTGATTGTCAAACAGAGAGTGGCTTCTTTGTCGCGATCTTTTTTTGTATTTGTTGCTGTATACACTAAAAAACTGAGGAACATAGCGCGTGTCTCAGACACTTCTTTTTCGTCGGCATAATCGGAGTAGAGGTATTTTTCGGCGAGATGCTCTGCTGTGGCATGATAATTTTGCGGCAGTGCTGTGAAGTCTATCGTATTCTCGTTGATTTTTGTATCTTGACGACCTTCAAGAAAATCAGCAACCTTTTCTTCCAATGTCTTTTGTTGTTTGCTTGCATCTTGGAACATTGCCAAGAATTTATCACGAATTTCTTTGCTCTTCTGATTTTTCCAATCAAAACGATTCTGCTCTTGTTGAGCAGCGATATGAGATTTCATCTGAGGAACAGAATAATAGACAGACCGGCTTCCTCCTATTATCATCAGAGCCAAACAAATAGAAGCTAAAGAAGAAACGAACTTCGGCACGGTACGGTGAGTATTCCAGAACAGAGACGTGGCACGCAGCAAGGCAAAATGGAATGCGCCCGATGCTGCGAATACTGCAACCATCACCAAGCCGATAGCAAACGGATAGCGAACAAATCCGGGACCCCAAATACCGAAAAGCCACAGGGCTAAGGCGACAATGGAGAGCGCAAGATTGATCTTGCCCCACGGCGAGAGTCGGTATTGTTCGCGGCGAATCCATTCCTGCCCGATGGAATTGTCGCCATAAACAGGAGCCAAAGAGACCGACTTTTTGGAGGCTGTGGCGCACGCGGGACACCAGGACCAGCCGCCGACTATCTGCATACACTCGGCACAAAGAGCGTTGCGGCAGCCGACGCAATAGTGCAAGCGCGGGCGAGCTGGGTGAAGGTGGCACATCGTTGTATCGGCAAGCGGCGCGTGGGCTACGGTGACGGCAGTGGTTTCAGCGGCTTTCTGCGTCTGCCGCTCGCGATCATAAATGGTGCGGCGGTTTGTGTCCAAAAGCAGTTCGGCTGCCGCATTGATGCGCTTCATCTGCTCCTCGGCTTGTACGCGGCGTGCGGCAGGATGTAGATCGGGATGCCAGCGCGACGCCATGCTCCGATATGCTTTTTCTACAGCGTCAAGTGTTGCATCGGAGGCAAGATTGAGTACCTGATAAGGATCGTCTGCCATTCGCTTTCCCCTCTCAAACGCGACGACGAATCGCCTCTTCTACATCCACGATCACATACATCAACTCACCGACCACCGTTTGGAGCAGCGAAACCGACCAGCCGATGATCGCGATCACGCCGCCCGCCAGCAATCCCAAAACGATGCCGAGATTGGGAGTTTCCTGCATTCGCATATAAATAGAGATTGCCGTCAATCCTCCCACGACGAACGCCAAAATCCGCAGGACTGCCCCGCCCCGAATCAGCAGTTTGGCGGCACTGTTGAGACCCGCGTATTTGGTTCCGCCGTCTGCCAGAGGCAGCCGAGATACCGTTGCACGCGGCGTTTGAGGGGTTGTGGCGACGGCGGGCGGCGGGGCAAGCGGAGCAGTCGGGCGCACCATCGGCATCGTCATATCCATGCCGCACTTGGGACAAAATCGATCCTGCTCGGCGACAGCGGCTTTGCATCCGGGACAATACATAAGAAATCGGAGCCTCCTATACTCTACGGGGTTCAATAATGGGCGTCGGCTTCAATGCGCTTCCACAGCGACGGCAAAAGACATCGCCCGCTATCGTGGTTGTGCCGCATTGGGTACAAGTCGGCACAGTCGCGGCGGGCAGTGCCAAAATCGGCGCGGCAGGTGAAGGGATTACGCCAAGCGGCGAAACCGGAGGAGCATGACCACCCCCTAAAATCACCTGCTGATCCTGCGGCAGTTCCATCCACATCCGTATTCCCAACAGATGACTGATCAACGCCTCATCGGGAAATGTGCCGCTCGGCATTCGGTTGAGGGCGATATGGCGTCCTTGCGGCAGGGCGATCACCACCGTCGAGATATTGATGCCTTCGGCACGCACACTGTAGCGGTTGATCACATTGAACGGCAAAATTTGCGGTGTCGCCAGCCGATCCGTCAGCAGAAACAGGCGATAATTGGTCAGCAAATAGTGGCGTGCCTGCATCGCCACCAGAAACTCGCCGCGCAAAGGCATGGATTGACAACCGATCATCGCTTTGCACGCCGCACGACACAGTGCATTCAGCGTCTTTTCCTCCGGTTTGCTTTTTGCGCTGTGCAGGGGCGACATCGGAATAACGCGGGCGGTGAGGGCGTCCTGAGTCTGCCGGGAAAAACCCTCTTCTTCCGGCGATTGATCCCGAAACCAAACTCCCGCCGCGCCATAAAATGTGTCCATTGCCTCCTGAAAGGGCAGAGCAACGCTCGCGTCATCGGGGCGCAGACACAACGCCAATTCCAAATGCTGTGCGGCAAAAGCGGCAAGCAGACGCCCCTCTTCCGCATTGCGGGTATAGAGCATTCGATAGCGGGCGTGCAGCAACAAAATCAATCCGGCGAGATGGCTGTCCTGTGCGGACGGCACGCGCCCCAACCGGCTACGGGCATAAGAGAGAACGCCCTCGACATAGCGATTTTCCTGCTGAACCAGCGGATCGCGCTCCGTGCCGGGCGAACGCGATGCCAGCGCGGAAATCCGTTTGAGCAGTGCCTGAAGGGTTTGGACGGCTTCGGGTTTGCGCTCCTGCTCCATTTGCAGAGACAACAGACGCATCGCCGCCGTCAAATTGCCCTCGTTATTCAGCATTTTGACGAAGCCTATATATCCTGTTAAGGCTTTCGGCGCGGAGGCTGTCTGCGAAGTGAGCATAGTAAATAGACCGAACGCGATGGGAATTGCCGAATCGTAGCCGATGGCAACCGCCAATGCCGAGAGTGCGGCACGCACATACTGAATTTCCATGAGACACGCGAATATCTCCGGCAATTTCAGCAGAGTTTGCAAACCCTCATCGGCTTTTTGATAGCGTCGCGCCAGAATATCGGGAACAACGGCGGTCTGCCAGATTGCTTGAATGGACGACGGCAAAGGCAATGCTGAGATCGAATCGCAGAATGCCGTCAACGCCTGTGTCAGTGCGGTTCGGGCTTGCGTCAGGGTGCTGTCACAGCGCAAAGCCGCCTCGAACATCAAGGCAGCGGACAACGCATCGGAATTTTGATACAACATGGCGAGATAGCAGCGTATCAAGGCACTTTTGGGATTTTTCCGCAACGCCTGTGTAAAATAATCTTCGGCGGACATCGCTTTGCCCAAATGAGCGGAGGCAGCCCCCAGCATCTCCAGTGATTCGGCGTCGTGTTTTGCCTCAAAGACACGCTGTTCCAGAGTGGTCAAGACCATCGCCCATGCCCGCAAATTCGCATGCGCGTGTGCCTGTTGTTTGGCGGCAGGGAAATCAGAGGTTGCCGCAACAGCATTCCGAAACCGAGCGATCAAGTCGCCGCGCACTGTGCCGCCAAGAGTGCGCGGCAAGCCGTAACCGGGAACGCGCAGTTCTTGACCTGCGGCGAGCGTGGGCGGGGGCGTTATCTGAACGGTTCCTTCAGGGCAAGGGACAGCAAGCAACGCAGAGGAATCGGGCGGCAAATCCACTTCGGTAACGAGATCGAAACCGCACCGCTCAAATTGAGGATGCAGACGGGTATGGCACAACAGCAGCAGATCGCCCCACTGATTCGCCGCCTTGTCGAATAGTCCCCGTCCTTCGGCTTTGATCCGTACTTGATTGTCGGAACCTGCTGGAAACGTCGCACGAATGCGGTTCAGAAAAAAACCGTACCCTGTGCCGTCGCAGTGTTCGCAGAGCAGTTTGTCTTGCCGGATACCTGTGCCACGACAAGAGTCACACGCCGCCGTCGCCGTCGGGTAATAGCAGTCACGGGTGCAGCCCAGCACGGCTTCACTGAGCGATAACAGCACAGGAAATTGAATATCGGCAGGAGACATAGTAAGTTATTCAACAAAAGCAAAGTCAGTAATGCTCAAGACTGGTTTCTGTCCTCGATACTCATTTCACCTTCTGTAAGTCGGAATCCTGCCTGCAAGTCGGGAATTTCCTGCTCCTTTCTGCCGCAAGGTATACTATCAGCGAGGAGAAGCGACAGGGCAATCTCCCCACAGACCGTACAGATATGAAACTGAAACCCGTCAACGAGGATGAGATGTTAGAGAAGAAACTCAAATTAGGGATACCCAAAGGCAGTTTGCAGGAAGCCACGTTCGCGCTGTTCAAGAAAGCGGGCTTCGATTTTCGGATGAGTAGCGGACGCTCGTATCATCCCAGCGTGGACGATCCCGAAATCGCCCCGCTTTTGATTCGCCCCCAAGAGATACCACGCTATATCGAACAGGGCATTCTCGACGCCGGACTGACGGGCAAGGACTGGATTGAAGATAACGGCTCCGATGTTTTGGAAGTCGCGGAATTGTCCTACTCGAAAGCGACCCTGAACCCGATTCGCGTGGTGCTTTCCGTGTCCAACGATTCGGCGATACAGTCCGTTCACGATTTACAGGGCAAACGCATCGCCACCGAATATGTTCGACTTACCGAACGCTATCTTGCCAAGCACAACGTCACGGCGCACGTCGAATTTTCATGGGGGGCGTGCGAGGTCAAGGTTCCCGAACTCGCCGACGCCATCGTCGTCAATACCGAAACGGGAAATTCCCTTCGAGCGCACAATCTCAAAATCGTGGATACCCTGCTCACATCCACCACGCGCTTCGCCGTCAATCGTCAGGCATGGGAAGATGGGTGGAAACGCGCCAAAATCGAGAATATCACGATGCTGCTGCGGGGCGCACTCGAAGCGGAGCAAATGGTCGGCTTGAAAATGAACGTCCGGCGTGAACAGTTAGAAACCGTAACGGCGTTGCTTCCGGCTCTCAATACTCCCACCGTCGCGCCGCTCGCCGATGGAAATTGGGTCGCACTGGAGATCATCGTTGCCGATAAAACCGTCCGCGATCTTCTCCCGCAACTCAAACGTGCCGGAGCCGAGGGCATCGTCGAATATCCGCTCAACAAAGTGATCTATTGATAGGGAACAGGACAATTCATTCTGATCCACGAAAGAACACGAAATCAACACGAAAACAATTCACCAACTCACCTTTCGCAACGGGGGTTGAAAACCCCCGTTGCGAAAGGTGAGTTATAGATTCTCTGTGCTACCTCTACGGTAAACTCAGTTCTGTTCCCTGTTCCCTACTGATTTCGTAATGCTACAAGGACGAAAACCGTTTTGGCTTTCGGGGGAGTGGCGGGGTTGGGTTTGGCAGTGGCAGCGGGCAATGCTTTCTCATCGAACCGAGAGGGCGTCCCCTCAATGGGTTTGGTGATGTCGGCTGCGGTCATTCCTGTCTTGCGGTACATTGCGGGGAGTTTGCTGGAAACGGCGGCGTGCATATCGCCCGTTTCGTGCAGTGCTAATGCCAATCTGCTCAGTTGAGTTGTCGGAATTTTGACCGCATACAATTGCTCGGAAGGAACGTTGCTGAAAACCCCTGTCTGCGTTGTGCCGCTGCTGACCGCATAGAGTTTGCCACCGAGTGCTGCCACTTTCTGCCGCAAGGTTTCGACAGCCGTCTCCGTATCGTCAGGATTGACCGTTAAAGAGACGCGCTCAGGCATGGTGCGATGTGCCACCGTTTGACGCAGTTCCGGGATTTGGCGTACCCACCGCCGCCATGCTTTGCGCTCCTGCTGTTCGCGGGATTTTTCCTGCGCGGCGACAATTTGATCTGCTTTTTCGCTCAACTCGTCGGACGGCAAAATCACTTTGGGAGTGTTTGTATTGACCACGATGGGCTTCGGCTCTGAAATCTGTGGATTTGGCAAGACAACGGGAGTACTGAGCGCGGCAATGGCGGTTGTCTCTGCCGGATTCGTATTCATTGTGCGGTTCAGCGCGAATGCCCCGATGACTAATAGCAGACTGAATGCTCCCGCCAGTGCATAACGTGGCATTGGATTCGGTTTCCAGCGCACAGGAGCCGACGGAACTGGAGCTATCTCCGGCAAGTTCGCCATGATTCTCTGACGCAGCTGCGGCGAAGGGACGGCAGTCTCCAAATCGCGCATCTCTGCCCCGAATTGACGCAAACTCGCCACCTCCTCGCGGCACGATGCACAACGCGCCAAATGTTTGCCCACAAAATAACGGCGCATTCCTGAAAGTTCGCCGTCGAGGTGCGCCTTCAAGTCTTCCATCGGGACAGCCGCACAGGGCATTCGGGTTTCGTTCGCGTGGGTATCGGTTCTCACAGAGCCGCCTTTCCTTCGTATACATAACTGCCCAACAGTTCACGCAATCGCTTCAGACCGTTGGACAACCGCGACTTGACTGTTCCCACCGGCACATCGAGCGCGGCGGCAACCTCCTGATAGGTCAAGCCTTGAAATTCATGGAGCAGAATCACGTCTCGATGAACCGGCGAGAGGCGGCGAATAGCCTCTTCAATTCGCTCCGACAACTCGCGCTGATTGGCAGACGCAACAGGGTCATCACGCCAATCGCTGCTCACCAGAAGCAATTCTTCGTTCAGCGGCACACTTTCCCACTTGCGCTTGCGCCGAAATTCGAGGCAGTGGTTCATCGCGACTCGATAAATCCACGTACTCAACGCCGACTGCCCGCGAAAAGTGCCGAGACTGCGATAGATGGCGAGAAATATCTCCTGAGTCACATCTTCCGCATCGGGAACGCTGTCGGTATAACGCAATGCAAGCCGATAGACACGGGTTTCATAAGCGTCCAGAAGCCGCTCGAACGCCTGCCGATTCCCTGCTTGTATCTGTTCAATCAACGCTCGCTCGTCGCGTGCCGTCATCGTCCGTTTCGCGTTCTGTCCGGTATTTGGCGAAACAGTCTCCGCCGGATTATGCCGTTCTTTTGGTTGCACCATCGTGAGGAAAGGTTCAGAAAATTTTGGAGATTTCGCTTTTAGCATCGGTCTTTTCTCAATTTGAGTGCGTCTTCACCGATAAGAGGAAGGGCGCACGGCAATTGCTATAGGTTTCTGTACGTATTAGGACTCAGTGCGTGCGTCCAAAGGTTCGCAAGGCAGTCAGCGTGCCTTGCTTTCGCTTCCCGGAAGGGTAAATAGGAACACTCTTAGAAGGAGATTTCCATGCAAAAAAGTTCCTCGATAGTGCTTGCCGTGTGTGCGGCGTTGGCGTTGTGTTTGGGGATCGGCTATCTTGTGACCAGCGGTTCGCCCCCGCAAATCACGCAGCAACAAGCGGTCTCGATGTTAGATGAGATGAATGCGGCGGTGGAGCGGAAAGATGTCGGCGGCATTATGCGTCATGTTTCAACTGCTCCCGACCAGAAAATTGCCGGAATGCGCGGCGACCAATTGCGCTTTATCCTCACACGAGGACTGCGGTCAGGCGGCAAAATGAGTTCGCAAACCAGCAATGTGCAGTTCAACGCTTCGGAGAATAACGCCACTCTCGACTTCGATCTGTTCGTCACCAGTAAAGAGGGCGATGCTCTAACCGAGTTATATAAAGGACATATTAGACTCGGATTGAAACGAATGGACGTGCCGCGTCTGCTTGGACTGTTTCAAGGGAAAGAGTGGCTGATCGTCTCGGCGGAACATACCGGGCGCGATCTCAACTCCTTCGGCGAATACTGAGAGAACAAGGGACAGAGGGACAGGGGGAGACAGTCCCTTCTGTCCCCTATGCCGAAGGCAGCAGCCATTTCTCTGGGGCGCGGATTATGGAAACAAGTATGGCGATAATTTCGTTGTACTCTGTATACTCCTGTTATGATCTCACGTTACGCACCGGAGGTTTTAAACCCCCGTCTGGAAAAAACAAGCGTCTTTCAGACGCACCCTTCCCTGAGTTTTGCGTCTGAAAGACGCTTGTACTTTCTTGCCGGGTACTTTCAGTACCCGTTGCGAGAGGTGAGTTATGATCATATTTCTGCATCCAAATCATTGAAAAATTAGGCAGGGAAGCGGCATATCGAACGCGAATGTTCCCTAACAATCCCAGAGGAGGACAAGACAATGCTGTTTCCGAAAAATAAACTGCGATTTACTACTCTCTATCAGGGAGAGACCGATCCTGAAGGGTGGCTGATTTTGGATTTGGCGAATATGGATTTGGATGGAGTCAACAAAATTTATATTCCGCTCCCCGACGTGCAGAGTGCCAAAGACAAGGGCGATGTGGCGGCGGAGCGTCTCCAAAAGGCGAAAATGCTGTTCCAAAGTATCGGCGACGATGAGGAATAAAGAACCGAATGAGGCAGGGGTTCCTGTGGCAAATCTTCTGAAAGTTATCAGCAATGGCGACCCTGTGACCCTTATCACATTGGGAACAGAACTCCATTCAGCACAGTTTTCGATGGCTACATATTACCATCGTTTATTAACAAATTTTGGTACTCAAAGTTGCCGAATGACTGGAATGTACGCGTTCAATTGCTATATTAAGCGTGAAGTAGAAGACGAGTGGAGATTAATGGGCATTACGAAGTTTCATTTATTAAAATTCAATATGCCATTTCAAGGAGTTATACCTCCAGAAGTTCCCACAGACAAAGGTTAAAACGATTAGGTTATTATCGCAAATGATTTGTGCGACACCCTCACATAAATGCGTAAAAAATACAAAGACAGGTTTAAGCATCTGGACCTAACGATGAGTGAAGACCAAAAGCGAGGAAGGAGAGCGGCTCTCCCTCCTCGCTTTTTTTGATTGTGCGCTTAATGGCGGATTAGCGATTTTCAATCGGCACATAGGGCGTATCGTGTGCGCCGATATATTCGAGGCGTGGGCGAATGATTCGGGCGGACGGCGCAAGCTGCTCGATCATGTGGGCGCACCAGCCGGACGTGCGGGCAATGGCGAACATGGGCGTAAACAGCCGCTTGTTCAGGTTCATCATGTGGTAGCACGACGCCGAGAAGCAGTCCACATTCGCATAGACGGCGGGCTTTCCAGCGGCGAGACGCTCCGGCGTATTGGTGAGTTCGTCCACGATGGTTTCGATTTTCGAAGTCATCTCGAACCATTTCGTATCGCCGTTTTGTTCACCGAGTTGGCGGCTCATTTCGCGTAGGTGCGTGGCACGCGGATCGGGCGCACGGTACACCGCATGACCGAAGCCGGGAATGGGAGTGCGGCTTTCGCCTGAGAGTTTGGGGCGAACATAACCGTCTACTTTGTCGGGCAAATCGATTTCGAGGAGCATCTCCATTGTCTCCTCTGCCGCCGCGCCGTGTCGTGGACCAGACAACGCTCCCAGTCCCGAAGTCAAGCCCGAATTCAGATTGGCGTGCGTGGAAACCGTGACTCGCGCCGCGAATGTGGAAGCGTTGAGTTCGTGTTCTGCGTGCAGAAGGAAGTCAATGTCCATGGTTTTGGCATAGAGTGGATTGGCTTCGGTTCCGGTAAGCATATACAGGAAGTTGGCGGCAAGTCCGAGATCGGTGCGGGGCGCAATCGGTTCTTGTCCGTCTTGCAGTCGCTCTATCGCCGCAACCGCCGTGCCGATTTTGGCTTGAAGGCGCAGTGCCTTGCGGCTGTTGGCTTCGGGGCTGTTATCGCTGCCGTCGGGGTCGTCCATGCCAATCGCGGCGACGGCGGCACGGAGCGCGTCCATCGAATTGGCGTTCTTCGGGAACCCTTTGAGGATGTTGAGAGTACCCTCGGAAAGCGCGTACTCGGCTTTGAGTTGCGCGGTGAAACTGGCATATTCCGTCTGTGTGGGTAGTCGGCTGTTCCACAAAAGAAAGACCACTTCCTCAAAATTGGAATGGTCGGCGAGATCGTGGATATTGTAGCCACGATAGTACAGGCTGCCTTCCGGCTGAACATCGCAAATCGTCGATTCGCCGATGACGACGCCTCGCAGTCCGGCGGACGCGGTTGACATGATAGATAACCCTCAGTTCGAGTGGATTGAATTAACGCTCTTTTGTTTACGCCAAACGCCATTATTTTAGCACCAATGCCCAAGTTTTTCAATCAGAAGCGTCACTCATTCCACATTCGGCGCATTTTGCGCGTATACGATAAATGATGCCATGAAGCAAACGGCAGTCCAAACAAAAGGAGAGAGCGATATGAGTGAGTTGATTGTAGTGACCTACCCGGATAAGTTTCGGGCGGCAGAAGTGATGGCGGCACTTGCCCGTCTTCAGGTGGAGCATTTGATCGATCTGGAAGACGCCTGTTATGTGACCAAAGACAGTGAAAACAATGTTAAACTACACCAAGCGGTCAATTTGGCGGCGAGCGGGGCGATCAGCGGCGGCTTTTGGGGATCGCTGATTGGGCTGTTGTTCCTCAATCCATTGCTGGGCGGTTTGATGGGAGCCGGTGCGGGTGCATTGACCGGAGCCATCAGCGATTACGGGATCAGCGATGACTTTATTCGCTCGCTGTCGGAGAAATTGATGTCGGACAGTTCCGCGATCTTTATCCTTGCAAGAAAAATCACGCCGGATAAAGTCCAAGCCGAGTTGAGTCATTACGGCGGAACCGTCCTGCGAACGTCCTTCTCTCACGAAGTGGAAGAGCAATGGCAGCGAGCGTTGAGCGGCGGCAGTTCGGTGATCTGAGAAGAGGGAAGA
>CAZPZP010000033.1:0-14456 GCA_964591025.1 uncultured Chthonomonadaceae bacterium | reverse complement strand
TCAAATGCAATCACTTTGCCATTCTGAGAGATGGCAATATCATTAGTGCCACTAATATCATCGCCGAATGTACCGCCTGTCGAAACACTGACAATTGTAGTCGTCCCTGCCACGATATTTCGTACAAATACATCTCCGACGGCGTTGGTGTCTCCTGTCACAAGGTTGGTCGCCGCACTGAAGAAAGCAATTGCACTGCCGTCACCTGAGATCGCCGCATTATAACTTTGCCCATTTGCCTGCGCTCCTGAGATACCAACACTCAGACGCGTTGTTGTTGTCATGGTTCTATCATAAACAAATACATCTCGTATCGCATTGGTATCGCCCGCTACGAGATTGATGGCGAGACTTTCATAAGCGATATAGCGACCATCGCTGGAAATCGTCGGATAGAAGCTGCCACCATCTGTCAGAGCATTATTGATGCCACTGCTGATGCGTGTCGTCGTATTGTTCACCGTATCACGAAGAAAAATATCAGAGAAACCGTTGGTGTCTCCCACAACCAGCCCTGGCGCACTGGTACTGAACACGACATAGCGACCATCGGAAGAGACCGAATAGCCAAAAATCGCTCCTGTAACTTGAGTACCATTGGTGGCGACATTGAGACGCTTCGTAATGCCCGTCGCGAGTTCTTTCTGAAAGAGATCGACTTCATTGTTGGTGTCCCCCGCGACAAGATTCGTAGCATATGAGCGAAAAACGACGAATCTGCCGTCGGCAGAGATTTTCGGTCTAATGCTATCGTCGTTGCCTTGGGCACTTCCAACTCCATCGCTAATACGGGTAATGGTTTGAGCGAGCGTACAGACTGGAAAAGCAAACGAGAGTGTGAAAAGTACGACAGACATAAGAACATTTTGGAATCGCACGTGCATGAACTATCTCCTCATTGATGACTTTGTCGAAACACTATCCACGACTAAATTCCATAATACCACAAAACACAACTAATAGTGGGTCACTTGTTACGCTGTAACAGTTCACACTTGTCGGAGTAAACTGCCAAAACTGCCCTCTGCCCTTCTCCTTCGAGAGGGGAGCAGAGAGCCGCAAGGCGTTTTTGAGCGAAAATTCCAACAACCCTGAACAGTTACATTTCACGAATCAAAAGTCCGTAGAGTTTCATGCTAAAATCATGGCTGAATAGTTACGTGGACACTGCGACAAAGGCAATCGAAAATCCCAATCCTGCTTCCAGTGTTTAGCATGTGGCTTCGGGTGCAATGCCGATTTTAATGCGGCACTGAACATCGAAGCACGGGCGTCTAAGTCCTTGCTTGCAAGGCAGTCAATACGCCTATTGTCCTCCGTTCTTGCGATGGCGTAGGAAAGATGGAAGGACAAGCCATGCCGATTTATCGGCTGTGGTAATTGACATCTCAAAAGCTTACTGCGGGCTTTCCCTCTCCACCTCCGAAAAAAGAAAGAAAACTGAGTATCTCGATAAAGCGGTAAAATGGCTGCTGAAAGCCGACAAATATCAAGACGGTGATCTGCTCATGCTGGCGGTTGATCCTGCCTACGAGCCGTTACATGACAACGCGACCTATCAACAAATCCTGAGAGCGAGGAATCTACACAAACTCCGATGAATACCAAATCTTCGACCCTAATTCTGTTTGCTCTTGGCGGCATTTTTGCGGCGAACGCGCAGGTGAAAATGACGTATACGGTTCAATATAAAGGCGCGATGAGTGCAATGTTCGCGAAGAATCAGACTGCGGGCAAGTACGCCGTCAAGCCGCTTCTCGCCAAGCCGCACCTCTACGCCCTTGGACAGTTGGACAAACTCACCGGCGAGATCACGGTTTGGGACGGCAAACTCCGCATCAGTAAAGTCAATGGTGACATTGTCGAGACAACCACGCCGAAAGATGCCAAAGCGGTTTTTCTTGTATGGAGTTATGTGTCACAATGGAGGGAACTGACAATTCCCGATGAGGTGAAGACTCTGAAGCAGTTGGAAATGTTTGTCGCGCAAAAGGCGGTTCAGGCGGGACACAATACCGCGAAGCCGTTTCCGTTTCTGCTGAAGGGAACCGTTGCGAAGGGCGATTTTTATGTGATCAACCTTGCGCCCGATGGCACGCCGCACTCCCGCGAGAAGCATGATGCCGCCAAGGCACACTTTCCGCTCGAAAACGACGCGGTCAATATCTTGGGCTTCTATTCGACGAAGCACAAGGGGATTTTCACGCACCATACATCGAATATGCACCTTCACGTCGTCACGTCTGACGGCGAGAAAATGGGGCATCTCGACGATCTGGTTCCGGGGTCAACATTGCGGCTGTATCTGCCGAAACTCTAAACACTTGTAAAGGTTATTATCTTGCCGAATTCTTCTATCAAAATCTCCACACTCGGCTTGTTGGCTGCGCTCATTCTCCTGGTGATTATCAGCGTTGTCTCTGTCTCTACAGTGATAACTGCGAATACGACAACAAAAGTAGTTCGCAATGGGGCAGACGTGATCTTTCTGCTGAACGATGTCATGGATTATATACAGGACGCTGAGACAGGACAGCGCGGCTATCTCCTCACAGACAACAAGCTCTATCTCGAACCTTACATCGAATCCACACGGACAATCAATGACGTGATGGCGAAATTGCGCCTCAAATTTGCCTCAAGTTCCACCTTAGAGCAAAGTCTTGTCCAAAATTTGGACAAGGCGGTGGCAGACAAATTTGTAGAACTCAAGCAGACCATTGATTTGCGGCAGCAGAACAAGAAAGCAGAGGCTCTCTGGCTTGTCAAAAATCATAAGGGGCGCGAGCACATGGAGACGATTCGCGATTCGATTGCGGCTCTGCATCGTGCTGCCGTTGATAGGCGTAATGAAGCGATCAACCACTCTGACACTCTTCGTAAATGGGCACTCGGCGTCGAGATTGGGGGCAGTATGCTGCTGTTTCTGATTGTCGGAGGAAGTACAACGCTGATCCGGCGCGGCATCAACCATCAAGAGCAAATTTCGGAAGAGCGGCGCGTCAGCGAGGAGAATCTTGCCGTGACGCTTTCAAGCATCGGTGACGGCTTGATTGTGACGGATCGCCACAACAAAATTACGATGATGAACGCCGTCACCGAGCGACTGACAGGCTGGATGCGCCACGAGGCACAGGGCAAGCCGATTACCGAAGTGTTCCGTATCGTCAATGAAGGCACGCGCCGAACGGTCATCAATCCGACGGAAGAGGCGATCCGCGACAATCATATCGTCGAGTTGGCAAACCATACAGTTCTGATCGCCAGAGACAAACGCGAAATTTTTATTGATGACAGTGCCGCGCCGATTCGTGATAAAGAAGGCAATGTGCGCGGGGCGATTTTAGTGTTCCGTGATGTGACGGTCAAGAAACAGGCGCAAAAGGCGCAGGAAGCTCTCAATATCCGACTGCGGCGAGCGATGGCAGAAACACACCACCGCGTCAAGAACAATCTCCAAGTCATAGCGGCACTGGTCGAGTTGCAACTCGTCGAAGGCGAACCGATGGTCTCTGCTGAAGCGTTGATGCGCGTCAAGCAACACGTCATTGCTCTCGCCATGATTCATGATTTGCTGACCCATGAGGCGAAGGAGAAAGGCGATGTCGAATATCTGCAAACGCGGGATGTTTTAGACAAACTGCGCCCGCTACTGACCGACTTTGTGGGCAATCGCACCTTGACATTCGATATTGCCGATATACAGCTTCCGATTCGGCAGGGAACCAGTCTTGCCGTTCTCATCAATGAACTTGTCTCCAACGCGGTCAAGCACGGCAAAGGCGAGATCGTCATTACACTGACGCAGTTGGACGCGCAGCAGGGACAGCTTTCGGTGCGCGATAACGGGGACGGTTTCCCTGAGAATTTCAATGCAAAGCGTGCCGCCAATACCGGCTTAGAGCTGATCGATTCGCTGGGGCGGTGGGATTTGCACGGGCAGATCGTCTATGGCAACCACCCGGACGGCGGCGCGGATGTCGTTGTGACGTTCCCGCTCGATGTGCCGATTGCCAAAGCAGAAGATCACTTGCATGAAGCCTAAATGATGAACGCCCGAATAGAATTTTCTCAAAAACAGGCGCGTGCCGAGTCGGCGATGGCACTGGAAGTGTGTCACGGATGTACGGCGTGCGCGTTGCGGTGCGCCTCCGACGTTCCGGCGTCGCGTGCCGAGTGGGACGCCCTCCAAAATCATATTGCCTCACAAGACGCCCCGACACAAGCCCGAATTTCCGCTGTTGAGCGTCAGGACAAAACCGTAGATTTGGGCGACGAGGTTCGTGTCGAAATGTGCCGTTATTGGGATACGGAAAATTCCCTGTGCGCGGTCTATCCGGTGCGTCCGTTGGCGTGTCGTCTGCTCGGTCATGTGGAGTGGATGCCTTGCCCTATCGAAAAAGTGCCGCACGCTCTGCCCATCGTTCAATCGCTCGAACTGATGCAGTCCTATGCCCAATTCGAGCGCAAAACCTTCGCCGAATGGGAGGCAGAGTCAGCAACGGAGAAAATTGACGTGAGCAGCCATTCCGTGACAGAATAGGGTGTCCGTTTTTTCGCACATCAGCGAACGTGATTGAGGTAAGGAGTGAGTATAATGCCAACGATACTGCGAGGCGCAACGATTGCCGACTTGGAAAAGGTCGAAGGTAAAGCCGAAATCGTCAACGGAAAGATTGTACACATGAGTCCTACAGGATTTTTTCCGGGTAAAGCCGCAACAAGAATTGTCTCTCGGCTTGTAATGCATGAAGACTACCGGGGAGGCGGTCACGCGCTCGGCGACAGCATCGGTTTTATCGTCAATCTGCCGAATCGCCGCTCGTTCAGTCCCGATGCGGCGTGGTACACTGGGCAATTACCCGCCAATCTCATGAAGTTTCTTCCCGAAGCCCCTGCCTTTGCCGTTGAGGTACGAAGTGAAGGCGATTACGGACCGAAAGCCGAACGCGATATTGCCGACAAAATCGCCGATTATTTTGCGGCAGGAACGCTTGTTGTCTGGGACGTGGATTTGCAAGGGCAAAATGTGATTACCAAACATTCCGCGATTGACACAAACAATCCAACGATCTTCAAGCGTGGAAGTACTGCCGATGCCGAACCCGCCGTTCCCGATTGGACAATGCCTGTTGACGTGCTTTTTCCCTAAACCGAACGCTTTTCAGAAATCACGGCGTCTTGATAAGAAATAGAGAAGAATGAACCGTAGAGACTTTCAGAAACTCACACGCTTGCGGATTCGTGACGCTCAAGCATTACTGAAAACAGGACGCAATGCCAGCGGAAGTTATTATCTGGCGGGATATGCGGTAGAGTGCGCGATCAAATCGTGTATCGCCCGAAAAACAAAAGCGGGAGATTGGTCGCCCAGTCCCGAAATCGCCCGCGAACTCTATTCTCATGATTTGGCAAAACTGCTCAAACAAGCGAGCTTGAATCAAATGCTGGATAGTGCAATGAAAACAAACCAAAAACTGTCAGATAATTGGATAGTAGTGAAAGACTGGTCGGAACAAAGTCGTTATTTGATAAAATCACAGGTGGATGCACTTTTGCTTTTTAATGCGGTGACCGATCCGCAGGATGGAGTTCTTCAATGGATCAAGCAGTATTGGTAAAAACTGAGCGGGAACTCGGTTGGGAATTGCTGGAGGATTTGGAAGCGGCTCAATATCCCCTTCAGGGAGCGTTCTGGCAGTATCTTTATGAAGGGGAAGATTGGCGATTGTTTCTTGTGACCCCTCTCGTGGATAAAGAAGGGACGCTTAACGCCTATCGTCGTTTGCGGGAGCAAATGGAGCAAATGTCGCAGGATATTCAAGAAACGCTTTCTCCTGCCTACAATATCACGGTGCTGCGTCCCAGCGATGAGCGCGTCAAGCAATTACGCAAAAAATACGGCAAAGTCGAAAAAGATCGGACTCAGTTTCGCTCCTCTTCGTTGGGACTGAATGAGACATATATCTACTTTCTCCAAGCATGAAATGGATTCGCGTTTGACGTTTGGGGTGATTCCATGATAAGATAGCGCGTTGAAAATTTTTGGACGGGCAAATGCCTGTCCTGAGTGAAGGAAGTAGACACGATGTTCGCGCTGAATTTTTATGCGGAGTTTTACGAAGAAATCCTACGGAACGGACGCAAAACCGTCACGATTCGTTTGGGCGATAAGTCTGATAAGTACGCGAGTGGGCAGATCGTTTGGGTGACAGTCGGACCCCGATTCGGCAAGCGGCAAAAACTGTTTACCGCGATTTTGGATCGCGTCGAAATCAAAACCATTGATGAACTCTCGCCCAACGATATTCGCAAGGAAAATCCCGAATTTCGCGCTGCCGAGGACGTTGTCCATCTCATGCGGCGTATCTATTCACCCGATATTTCCGTCGAAGATACCGTCACTGTGATTCATTTTTCTCCGGTGTCCGAATACTGAACCCGACATTTTCCCACCGGAAAATGTCCCTCTGCCGCATCGTCGCGGGAGCGCGGTTGTTTCTGAAAGACCGAACCCAATGAAGCCAGCAACCATTTGCCGATTGATGGGCATCGCTTTTGCCCTGTTTTCTGTTCTCTCTGTGAGCGCACAACCGCGCCCCCAAGTCCCGACAGGTAAACCCATTACGCCCGAACCCGCCAAACTGATCAGTGCCGGAAACTATACCGACAGTGCCGGACAAAAGCACGTCTGGGAAATCAATTCCGCGCACGCCCTGATCTGGGACGGCAAACCGTATCTGCCCACCGGCGGAACCTTTGCGCCAAAATCGTTCCAAACGGAGACCGATTCGGCGTGGCAGGCGGACATCAAAGCACTGGAAACGCTCAAAAGCAAGGGCTTGACCGATCTGCTGATTTTCCCTGAAAAATCGTTGATCACGATTAAGCCTGAAACGGTGCAGCGATTGATTGACTGGCTGGATAAGAACGAATTTCGGTATGGCATCGGGTTCGGGCAGGGAATGACACTGCCGCTTGCCGGCGTGATCATTCGTCCCGCCTATTATCGCTATGAAGACCCCGAAAGCCTCACCGCGACATGGCAGGTTAAAGACGCCGACACCGCTCTAACCGTAATTATCGAACCCGGCAACGACAATCGCCCGCTCAAAACCACTCCGGTTCCCGTGGAAAACGGCGTTGTTACACTTGCGATGGAAACAGGCAAAGGGCGCAGTGTGGCACTGCTGTATCCGCACAAAATTCTGTCGCCTCGCGGACAGGGAACGCTTCCCGATGTCTGGTCGGGTTTTGATTCCTATCGCGATAAAACGCTGTCGTGGCTCGGCTCGGTCAAATTTGGCAAGGGTCTGCGCTTTTTTCATGATCCGTTGGCGCGGCAAATCGGACTGACCGGCGAACTCGATTATCTGATTCCCGACTCGACGGAGTTTCGGATCGAATTCGAAAGCTATCTGCTCCGCACTTATCCCAACATCACAGACCTCAAGGAAGCGTGGGCACTCGTTGACGGCAATTTTTCGACGCACGCTGAAATGGCGCGATTGATTCCGCTGTGGGCAAATGATCGCGGTATTCCCTACTATTTCAATCCTGCTGACCGCAAAACTTACCGCACCTTGAGCGGACGCGACTCGCGCTGGTGGTCGGACTTCCTGCAATATCGCAATGAGAGCGTGCAGTATTATATGAATATGCTTGCGGCACTGCTCAAGCAGAACGCCGCCGATGTTCCCGTTGTCTACACTTGGACGCAAAACCATCCGATTTTCCTTAGCAGAGAAACGAAAAAGGGCTTCGATGGGTTGAGTATCGCGGTCAATGGGCGCGGGGAGAATTTTCTGTCGCGCTCGCTGGGACCGGCTTACAGTGAAGCAGAACAGGCGGGGCGCACAATCTGGTGTCTCGCGTCGCAGGTCATCGGAACGGGAATGCCCCTCGTCGCCAAAGCTGAAACCGATGAGAAACCCGCCGGACAGGACGTGCAGCCGACAAGCAAAGGCGTCTACAGCAGTCGCAACGCACTCTTCGGGCATTTCGACGAGTTGCGGCGCATGGGTCTCAAAGGATTTTTCGCGGACGGATTCCAATCGGAGTCAAAGAGCGGTTCGGACTGGCTGGAGTCGCCAACTCAGTTGGACTGGCTGAAAGAGTATCGGGTCAAGGTCGAATCGGAAGCGAACGCTTCAA
Organism: uncultured Chthonomonadaceae bacterium; assembly: GCA_964591025.1. Lineage (GTDB taxonomy): Bacteria > Armatimonadota > Chthonomonadetes > Chthonomonadales > Chthonomonadaceae > CAZPZP01. The sequence continues at coordinate 6,302 of CAZPZP010000033.1, read as the reverse complement.
CCTACGCACCGCCGGTTTTGTTTTTTCCGCAGATGGCTCCCGGTCCGGCGCGAATCGGTGTGGTTCCCGGCACCGAGAATCTTTACTGGCTGAATGCGTATGCGGGCGGCGAAGTCTTGGACTATTGGCCCGGCTATACGGGCTATACACTGCGCCGCAGTGACAACGATATGATCACGGTTTTGCAGTCGCTGAACGGACAGCGCAAGACGCGCCTGTTTGCACCGAACCCGAAGGCAGTACAGGCGTTCACGCCCGATGGTCAAATTGTGCCTCTCAAAATCAAGGACAGAGTCACGATTGAGGTGATGCTCGGTACTACGCCAGTTGTGTTCAAGGCGGGCGGGCAGAAATTGGTTCCTTATGAAGCCGCCGAAGACGTTTTGATCCAACTCAATGCGATGCTGCTCAAGGCATACGCGCTCCGTATTCCGGCGGTGGACGGCGACAAAGCGGCGTTTCAGCGGGCAATGGATGCGTATCGTTTGCGCGATATTGATACCGCGTATGCGTTTGGGCGCGGCACACTCGAAAATCTCATTCAGATGATCGCGCCGTATATCTGGATCGAGGGCGAGCGTCCCTTCGAGAACCTGCACACCTTCAATGAGATCGCGCCTCACGTCGAGGCGAGCGGCGGGCGATACCTGCGCCTGAATACGCCGTATGATCCGCCGCGATTCGGGTATGGCACGCGCTATCAGTTCGATGTGCCGCAGGACGGACGCTATATGGTCTGGCTGGCAGGTTCACTGCCGGGCGGCAATACGTCGCCAATTCGGTGGCGTGTCAACAACGAACCGGAGATGCAGCCCGCCAATCTGACGCCGCAAGGTGCGCCCTATCTGAACGGCTATTTCGGCTGGATACAACTCGGAGCCGTCAACCTGAAAAGAGGCGCACAGCAACAGCTCTCGATCTATGCGGTTGATCGCGCTACCGTAACGGGGGAATTCGTATTCTCCATTGACGCCCTTTGCCTGACAACGCAACCGTTCACGCCGAACGGCACATACAAGCCCGTTCCCGTTAGACCAGACGAACTCCGCAACCTCGTCAAAGAGAGGAATTTCGAGCGTCTTGACAAGTGACACGCTTTGGTATCATAGGCTGACGAAAGGAGAACAATCCAAATGGCAACCAGAACCGTTGAACAACGCTTGAGTGTTTTGGAGCAGGAGTTTGCACAACTCAAACAGCGACTCGAACCGGCAAATGCTCCACAATCGAACCCGTGACTGGATCAGGTTTGGGGTGTATTTAAGGACGATTCTCTGTTTGAGGAAGCCGTGCGTTATGGGCGTGAGTGGCGCGAATCCCAAAATACAGAGGACGATGAGAGCGTTCGGCGCAGATTGATGGTAGACAAAGAGGCGATGCGGAAAGTGATCGCCGAAGTGTTGCTTCGGATAAAAGGCTGATATGGGCGGCAGAAGCGGAAGGGCTTCCTACTCTCAATCCCAGAACGATTGCCCTCGCCGATGTTCCTGCATTCCTCGCATCTCTGTAGAATTGAGCAAGTATGGCGGCAAATACGGGAGAATTAGGCGAATTACAACTGACTGTGATGAATGTGCTGTGGACGCTCGGCAGTGCCACCGTCCATGAGATGCGGGAGGCGTTGGCTCCGACGCGCACGCTTGCCTATACGACAGTGCTAACCGTTTTGCGAAACTTGGAGAAGCGCGGAATGGTCGCGCATACCGTCGAAACAGGATCGCGCACCCACCGCTTTCGCCCCGTCGTCTCTTCCCACGATGCCCGCGAAGCCATTTTGCAGGATATTCTGAATCGCCTCTTTGCGGGGTCGCCCGCGCTCCTCATCAAGCATCTGCTCACAACGGAAGGCTTCACGGTCGGCGAACTGCGGGATATACGCCGCACTATAGAAATTCAGGAAAAGCAGATTACTGGCGCGAGTGTATAAGGGACTTACGGAAAAATAAACCTTCCACCTGATTGGGCAGTGAACGCCCCGTCTATTAAGCCTTCGGCTGATCATTCTGCGGACAGAAGATTTATTTTATCGCGAGTGTATAACAGCAAAATCCCCGTTTTTCCCTCTTCCGAGTTCAGTGCTGAGACAGTTCGGAAGGCGGAAGAACGGGGCGGTAAACAACAGACTGCCCGCAGGTCTATTCTGTTTGGCACAGCGGCGCGTAATGGCTCGCCTCTTCAGCCGTAATAGGAATTTTCCAGCAGAAAAGGTGGGTCGGCACACTGCCCCGGCAATTATACATGACAGGCGGTTTGGTAGAGCGGTACCACTTGGCGTGACCATCCCAGAAAAGAAGCACGGTTCCGCTATTATGGACAATGGAAGGGCAGTCGTTCGCAGGCCAGTAAGCTCCGTCGTTGATAGTCTCCTGCTCATCAATCAGTTGGGCAAACTGGCTGGGGCGTTCGACCACCGCATCCGGCGCGAATGCCGCACCTGCATTCATGGAGTAACTCAGCAGTTTCTCTTTGCGTTTGTCGGAGGGGCAGACATAGACATTGGCGTTATTAACGTAGGGATAAAGGACGCTGAAACGGGGGCCGCCCAGCCGAGACCAGTTCGAGATAGGGTTCGGAGCCACAACCAAGCAGGGAACCCACTGGCTTACTGCCTCGCGCCTGCCCGGAGAAGTGAAAAGCCATCTCCATTGGAATCCGCGCATCCAATCGGGCCAGTCGCTTCCTACCGCCCCGCCCATGCAGGCATTGTCGCCGTTGCCGGGATTGCGACCATCATAGTCGGTGCGATACAGCTCAAATGCGGTTCCAAGCTGTTTCATATTCGAGAGACAAGAGGTCTGGCGGGCTTTTTCACGCGCCTGACTAAAAACAGGGAAGAGTATCGCGGCGAGGATAGCGATAATTGCGATGACAACAAGCAGTTCGATCAGAGTGAAGCCTCTGCGTACCATGAAGTATCCTCCATTCTAAAACCCTTCCGCCCATTGGGCAAAGGGGAAGCAGAAGAATGCCGACGGGGGAAGAGCGATAGGAATCCGGCATTTTTGCTTATTATTTCATGATAGCACTTCTTTCCAGCGGGAGTCAATCCGCAAGCGGGATATTTACCAGGCGACTTTTTTCTACCAGTTGTCTTCGCGCCGCTTGGCTTGCGTTTCGTTGAGGCTGTGGACGATCTGCGGCGCGGTGTCGGCTTCTTCGGAGGCGCGGCGGGTTCGCCTAATGTTTCGCGCAAAACCCGCTCGCCTGTCCTCGTTTTGCCCCACAGAATAAACCCTGCAAAGCCGCAAATGACCACGAGGGCGAGGGCAGTGATTCCGTTCATTTTAGAGTTCGATCCCATTGACGGTAAGGTTGAATTTGCAGCCCAAACGATTGGCGGCGCGGCGGCACATAAACATTCGGGAGACAAATATCTCCATGTATTCCATGACGCTCGCCTGTTTCGTATCAATCTCCAAATCCAGCGTCAGGCTCATTTGCTCTTTATCTATGAGGACTTTGGACTTCTGCACGGCGTTGTTGACGCGGTCATGAATGTCGAAGGTGTCAGGGTCGGGATTCTGTACGCGGGTATAGTGAACATCGGACTTGTCCGCGATGATCACCGCCGCCGCAATCTCATGGATCGGAACGCCTTCGGGTTCCTCATGGTTGCCGATGGCTCCAATAATGGTTCCGATCTCGTGCGGGTCCATGCCGACATTCTCCAAAATCGTGAACGCCATGGTCGCGCCGATCTGCGGGTGATAAATCCGATGGACACAGTTCCCGATGTCGTGCAGGTAGCCAGCAATTGCGGCAAGTTCGGCGGCACGCGGAGTCATATCGAGTTCGAGCAGGATATTGCGGGCAATAGCGGCAACCAGTGCGGCATGGCGCAAACCGTGTTCACTGTAACCGATCACTTTCATCTGCTCATTGGCTTTTTCGATATAGGCACGCACTCGCGGATTATTGCGGATGTCCCGCAGTCCCATCGGCTGTTGATGTACTTCCGCCGCTTGAACAGGGTCGTTTGCGCCCTCTTGGAGAACGGTTCGGGTGGCTTCAGCGATTTTTGCCGGCGGCGCGGGCGTCGGGGTTCTATCGTCGGACAGGACTTTCGTAGTCTCTGTCGTTTCTGTCGGAGTCATTCGGTTTCCTCAATTTCACTCTGCTGATATTTCTGTATGAATGCGTTTCGGAACGCGATAAAGTTTCCTGATTTTAGGCTTACTCGGATATTTTCCATCAGGTGGACATAGAAGGCGAGATTGTGATAGGTCGCAATCCGTGACGCCAATATCTCATTTGCTTGAAAGAGATGCCGCAGGTAGGCGCGGTTATGGCGTTGACAGGCGCGGCATTCACAGTCGGGGTCAATCGGGGAAAAGTCCTCTTTGTGCTTGGCGTTCCGCATATTGACGGCTCCGCGAGATGTGAAAATCTGTGCAGTGCGGGCATTGCGGGTCGGAAGCACACAGTCGAACTGATCGATTCCGCGCTGAACGGCGTCGAGAATATCTACCGGCGTTCCGACTCCCATGAGATAACGGGGCTTGTCGGCGGGCAAAAATGGCGTTGTCCATGCAATGGTTTCGTTCCGGCTTGCGGCGTCTTCACCAACTGCTAAACCTCCAATGGCATAACCCGGAAAATTCAAGGCGACAAGCGTATCCGCACTTTGTTCTCGTAACTCTTTATAAATACTGCCCTGAACGATTCCATACAACGCTTGATGCCAACCGTTAGACGCTCGTCTCCCAGAAAGTTCATAATCCTCTCGACACCGTTCTGCCCAGCGGTGAGTACGCTCCATCGCTTCAGCGGCATATTCAGGCGTGCAGGGATGGGGGGCGCACTCGTCGAACGCCATGATAATATCCGCGCCCAAATCGCGCTCGATCTGCATGACCGATTCGGGTGTAAAATCGTGCCGTGAGCCATCAATGTGCGATTGAAACTGCACGCCGTCCTGCCCGATGCGCCGCAGTCCCGTCAGGCTGAAAACCTGATAGCCGCCGCTGTCGGTGAGCAGTGCGCCGTCCCAGCCCTGAAACCGATGGAGTCCGCCCGCTGCGGTGATGAGTTTTTCGCCCGGTCTCAAATGGAGGTGATAGGTATTGCCCAAAATCAGCCCATAGCCGAGTTCGCGCAATTCCTCGAACGTCATGGCTTTGACGGTGGCTTGTGTGCCGACAGGCATAAAGACCGGAGTTTCGACGGTGGCATGAGGCAGGGTCAGAATGCCGCAGCGTCCGACGACTCCGGGTTCCTGCGAGGCATGGGTAACGTGGAAGGCGAATTCCGGCAGCTCTTGTGGGCGTGTTGTGCTAAACTGTGTCATCTTTAGTTTCCGGTAAATAAGGCGGTTGGAATAACTTTCTGTCGTCTGTGAGCGTCCACTCTCGTCTTGAGATGCGCGGTGACGCTGTTCATTTTTCGCATCTTGCCTTCGCGACAGGGCAACAGCGAGAAATCCTGACGCGAAAGCAGCCTTCGGAGGCGTCCGCAGATCGGTCTCGCCGCTCTGTCCCAGAACCCGGAAGAGACAGCCTCACTCCCGGCGGCGACATACGACAAGACATTGCCGGCAAGCAGGGCAAGTTCCGGCAGACGAAAGCGGCTCTGGTTTCCATGCACATACGAACGCTCACTGCCGAGCATGACTTTGGCGGCAAGCAGCAACTGCTCGACTGCCCAGCGGTCACGATATAGTTGCCACACCACAATAGCCGACACGGGCAGGTTCGTTGCCAGCACCAACAGATGCTTGTACAACGGGTCGAAAATGACCACGCACGCGAAGGACGCTCCGCCCGGTCTGTCGGTTTTGAGGGTGAGACCACAAAACCGAAAGGCGTGGAGTTTGCGTCCCTGATGCTTCCAATGTTCTGTGTGCATCGGCTTATCTGCCGCGATGATTTTGCCGCTGCGGGTTCTCGCAAGCGGGCGGACTATCTCGCCATACTCCGAGCGGCGTCCCTTGCCCTTATATTCTGGCAGTCGGTTGTGCCGTGCGGTAAAGTTTTGTGCGACGCGGACAACGAAATGCTTGACGCCACTTCTTAGAACGTCGGCGAGAGCAAATCCGGCGTCAGCAACGAGGACTTCCTTCTCACTGAGGGTCTTGCCCGCTTGCGAAAGCAGTCTGCGTTTGAGGTCGGCTTCGCAGTTTTTGGTATTGCTGCCGCGCAGAACATGGCGCAACACGGGAACCCGTACGCCGCAGACGGAGGCAATCAGACCCAAGACCACTGCGGGCAGAGCGGTCTTGGCGTCTCCCGTATAATAGACCTCTTGCAAGAGGCGGGTACAAGAACGTACCCGACTCAAAAACAGCCGTCCTACGGACGAAATTC
>CAZPZP010000032.1:0-14531 GCA_964591025.1 uncultured Chthonomonadaceae bacterium | reverse complement strand
ACTCATATCGGGCGATTCACTATCGTACACTTTTTGAGAAAAGGTTATCGCATCGGGTATTCTGAGTTTCGATTAAGAAACTATGAAAATACGGAAGAAGAATCTGTTTCCGCCGCCGACCTTAATCAGAATTTAATCTTTTCATGCGTAACTTACTGGAACGGCGGTTCGTAACTCTAATCTGGAAGGCATTGTTGCCCTCCGAACTATCCTAAAAGGAGTTTTTAATCAAATGGCAGACATCGTAGAGACCGCAGTTGCGGCAGGTTCCTTCAGCACGCTCGTGACAGCTGTGCAGGCAGCAGGTTTGGTAGAGACACTCAAAGGCGCGGGACCCTTCACCGTGTTCGCACCCACCGATGAAGCATTCGCCAAGATTCCCGCAGAGACACTCAATGCGGTGCTTGCAGATAAAGAGAAATTGACCGCCATCCTCACGTACCACGTCGTTTCGTGCAAAGTTTTGGCAGCAGACGTTGTCAATCTCACCAGCGTGACAACAGTACAGGGCGGTAGCCTCAAAATTGATACCGCAAACGGCGTGAAGGTCAATGACGCCAACGTCGTCAAGACAGACATCGTGTGCGATAATGGCGTTATCCACGTCATTGATACTGTTCTGATGCCGTAGTTTGGTTCTTGTATTGGTATGAGAACATCGGAGAGGGTCTGCACTTATTGCAGACCCTCTCTTTTTTCATACCGCCCAATCCTTCCTCAAATTTCTTGCTCGAATTTCTTGTTTTGCTCATCACCTTAAAGACTGTCCATTTTGCGCCAATATGGACATTCCCTTTTTTTCGCCAATGATCTCAAAAATCTCCGTGAGAAATCATAGCGGGGTTTTCAGTTTTTGCGGTTTTGGACTATACTAAGGGGAGCATTTCCCATGCACCATTCGAGGAGATGCAGAGACCTATTCGGCACAGGGCGGCGTTCGCAAGGGCGCACCTTTTGAGGAGAGAAGAGAAGACGATGATTGTTCCTACCAAAGTCCTATTCGAACACGCTTACGGCAATTATGCCCTCGGCGCGTACAACATCAACAATTTAGAGCAGACGATGGGCTTGTTCCGAGGCTGTATCGATTCACAAGCCCCGTTTATCATTCAGTTGAGCAAAGGCGCACGTGCCTATACCGACAAGCGAATGCTCGAAGCGATTATTCGCACGGCAGACGAGATTTTCCCGGAGGCACTGTTCGCTGTCCACCTCGATCACGGCGACGAGCAAACCGCTCTGGAGTGTATCGAAAGCGGCTTCTATTCGTCTGTCATGATTGACGCCTCGCACGCCTCGTTCGATGAGAATATCGCTATCACTAAGCGCGTTGTAGACGCGGCGCACCCTCATGGAATCTCGGTAGAAGCGGAACTCGGAATGCTCGGCGGCGTCGAGGAAGATATTGCCGTGGACGAAAAAAATGCGTGCCTCACCGATCCCGATGAAGCCAAAGAGTTTGTAGATCGTTCCGGTTGCGACAGCCTCGCCTGTGCCATCGGAACCAGTCACGGCGCGTACAAGTTTGCGGGCGGGCAGGGCATCTATTTTGATCGCGTCAAAGCCATTCAAGAGCAGCTTCCGGGCTTCCCACTTGTGATGCACGGCTCTTCATCGGTTCCGCAGGACGAAGTCGCCCGCATCAACGCGGCTGGTGGAACCCTCGGCGGCGCAAAGGGCGTGGACGAGAACCAATATCTGCCCGCCGCGAAACTCGGCGTCTGCAAAGTCAATATCGATACGGATGGACGCCTTGTCTGGACTCGCGTTCATCGTGAGTATTTCCGCGACAATCCCAAAGACTTCGACCTGCGCCCACCCGGTAAAATCTTCATGGCAGAGTACGCAAAATTCATCGCCAGTCGCAATGTCCTGCTCGGCTCCGGCGGTCAACTCGCCGCCGCCAAAGATCACGCGCTGACCACACTGAAAAAATAAGAACCACAGGGAACATAGGGGAAATGCAAAATCCTCGATCCACGAAAGAACACGGAAAACACATGAAAACAATTCTGAACTGAATTTCTTGAATTGGTCTTTGTGTCCTTTGCTTCTTTGTTGTGAATTTCCCTGTGTTCCCTGTGGTTCTTATTTCAGGCGGCACGGAGGATGGTTGAACGCTCGTTTTGCATGGCACTGATCAGCGTTTCGAGTGTGGCGTCGGCGTCTTCGTGATCAATTTGGCAGGTTCCGGCAGGGACGTGACCGCCGCCGCCAAGTTGCCGCATCAACGCGCCGATGTCGGTCTGCGACGTTTTGTTGATGACGCTGTGACCGCACGCAAAGACGCAGTTTTGATTGCGAAAGCCGCTGACCATCCAGATGGAGATATTCTGTTTGGGATAGAGAGCATAGACAAGAAAGCGATTGCCGCAGTAGATCGGGTCAACGCCGCGCAGGTCGGTGATGATGACGCCGCCTTCGGTGCGGGTATTGGCGGCAAGCATGGTGCGGAACAAGGCGTCCTGCTCCCAATAGCGAACGACACGCTCTTGAACGTCGGGCATCTCCATGATTTCGGCGATGGTTTTGGTGCGGCAAGCGTCAATGAGATCGAACATCAGTTGATAATTGCTGATACGATAATCGCGGAAACGTCCCAAGCCTGTGCGCGAATCCATGATGAAAGATAAGAGAACCCACGGGGAAGGATTGAGAATGTCCTCGCGGGAGAATTGGGCGGAGTCGGCTTTGTCCACTTCGCTCATCATTGCGTCAATCTCGCCGAACCTCGCTTTGCCGCCGTAATAATCATACACGACACGGGCGGCACTCGGCTTGACCTCACAAACTCCCTTGAAGTCTATTTTCCCGACAACGCGGTTGTATTCAGAGGTGTGGTGATCGAACCACAAGCCGCAGCCCTCGACAAACGGGACATTGGTTAAAATATCGTTTGCAGTGACGGCGAATTTGCCGTCCTGCAAATCTTTTGGGTGAACAAAAACAATCTCGTCAATATGGGCGACTTGTTTGAGCAAGACAGCACAAACCAACCCATCGAAATCGGAGCGAGTGACAAGGCGCATTTTCGGGAATTCCTTTCAGCAGTACAAAGGCAGATAATCGCTCTGATTGTCGGCAGATTTTGTCGGAAGGAGAGGGTAAACTGTCTATAAATTGCTCATTATTGAGAGGAAACCAAATTTTGCAACGACATTCTTTGCTTGCCGCCGGTTTTGCGTTTGGATTGGGCGCGACTCTGGCAGTCGCTTCGCTCGCCCTGCGCCGTGAAACACCGTCTGTTCAAGCCGCCCGCCAATTTCTTGCCACCTTGGAACCGGACAAAGCCCAAAAAGCCCGCTATCCTTATGACAGCGCAGAGCGATTCAACTGGCATTTTGTGCCGAAGGAGCGCAACGGTCTCTCATTCAAGGCGATGACGCCCGAACAGCAAAAGGTGGCACTTGCGCTATTGCGTATCGGTGTCAGTGCGGATGGCGTGAAGCGGTTGGAGACGCTGCGCCAAATGGAGAACGTCCTGCGCGAGATTGAGCAGGGGCGCGGTCCCGTCCGTGATCCTGATCTGTATTTTTTCACAATCTTCGGGGAGCCATCGGACAAGGGCAAATGGGGCTGGCGCTATGAGGGGCATCATGTCTCGTTACAGTGGTGTGTGCGTGATGGCAAGATGATCGCCGATTCGCCGCAGTTTGTGGGCGCGAATCCAGCGGAGATTCGCGACGGAACCATGAAGGGAACGCGCTTGCTTGCCAAAGAGGAAGATTTGGGCTATGAGTTGGTGCAGTCGCTGGGTGCGGAACAGAAAAAAGAGTGTGTTTGCAGCGAGACCGCTCCCAACGATATTTTGACCGGAAACAGCCGCCAAGCCGCCATTCAGGAAGACAAGGGCGTTTCTTATTCAGAATTAACTTCGGCGCAGAAGAAACTTTTGGAGAAACTGATCGTTCAGCACGCGGCTCTGCATACTGCCGAACTCTCCAAGAAACGGATGACGGCGATACGCCGCGCCGGTGTGGAGAGTATCAAGTTCGCGTGGATGGGCAGTTTGGAGCGAGGAAAAGCACACTATTATCGTATTCAAGGCAAGACCTTTTTGATTGAACTCGACAATACCCAAAACAACGCCAATCATGTCCATACAGTTTGGCGCGATTTCAAGGGCGATTTCGGAGCCGACTTGATTGCCGAACACTATCAGAGGGCGGCGCATCAGGTGACTGGGTCATTGGGTCATTGAGTTCGGGTACAAGAACGTACCCGGTATTCAGTGCCCCGAAACCTCTAACCTTGTGAGGGCGTTCCGCCATGCGCGAGTACCTCTTGTGTTGGGAAGTGTCCTGTCTCCTGTCTCCTATAGAAAGTGAACGTCGTATTGCTGAAACGAGCGGACACGCTGATCGCGTACTTTCAGTGAGCGTATTGCAATGCGGTCAGTAAGTGTTGAATGAGGACGTAGCCAAAAGGAGGCTAAATCCTATGGAGACGAGAACAATTTTCTCCGATTCGGGCGGAGACGCGCAGAAGGTCAGGAACGGGGCATTGCGGCTTTTCGGTGTTGCGGCATTGATACTTTTTGTCCTATACGTGATAACTTTAGTTTCCGGTAAATTGCGTCACCTTTGAGCCTTTGAGAGTGACAGGTGTCAGACATTTGCCCTTCATATGGCAGTGAAACCGTTCTTTTTTTACTCTTTGCCTGATGATCAGGGCAACTTGGAGAAATTCTCCAATCTCAAATGAGATTGAGAGAGTGTCAAAGTGTCTGACACGGTGTCAGGCAGACAAATGTAAACATGATTTTACCGGAAACTAAAGTTGACGATTCAGAGTAATATTGAGATTCGTCTGCGTGAAAAACTGCTGAAAAACTATCTGGTTGTGGACGAAGTACTGCTGCGCTCAGTGAGTTTCTCGGAGGCGTTCCAGAACGCAATTATCCAGAAGCAGATTTCACAGCAGAACGCGCAGCGCATGAAATACGTGCTGGAAAAAGAGCAGTTGGAAAAGCAGCGGAAGGTGATTTTAGCGGAAGGCGAGGCAGAGGCGATTCGCCTCAAGGGGCAGGCGATAGCCACTAATCCCCGCATCATGTCCTACGAGTACGTGCAAAAGACCGCCCCGAATATTAAAGGTATCATCTCCAGCGGCGAGACGCTTCCGGTTCCCGGCATTGGCGGCAACGGAAAGTAAGGCGTCGCCGTTTCTATCGAGCAGAGGCAAAAGCAGCCGCGAGAGATTTCTCGCGGCTGTAGTGTTTGGTGGTGAACGCAGTTATCGGTACTGTGCTTCGTGTTCGGCAAAAGCGGCTTCGATAATGGAGTTGTATTGTGACACGGCGGCGTTCATCCCTTCCATAGGTTCGCGATAATCCTATCACTTGTCATGCTTCATAACGCAGATAAGTTCTTTGACCTGCGTTTTGAGAGTATCGATCCCCTGCTGTTGCTGTCCGACAGCCTCAGTGCGGCGACTTGCCCTAAAATTGATTCGCACCCGCCGCACAGTGTCGCTCCCGAAAAAATACCGGTTTTGCGCCGCCCAACCTGTTGCTGTGACGGGTTTGCGCCAACGATAAGCCCATAATCTCGCCGGTTTGCGGCGCGAGGAGGCATACAATGTTTGTGATTATCGGGTTGGTCGTGGTCTTCGGAAGCATTCTCGTCGGCTACATGATGCACGGCGGACAGATCGGCGTTCTGATTCAGATCAACGAGTTTATCATTCTCGGCGGCGCGGGTCTTGGCAGTATGCTCGTCGCCAATCCGCTGCCCGCCGTGATGAAAACGGTTAAGGCGGTCATCGGCTTACTCAAGGGCAATCCCTATACCAAGGACAAGTATATGGAGCTGCTCAAAATGCTCTATGACCTGTTCCTGATGGCGCGGCGTGAGGGCATGGTCTCCCTCGATCAGCACGTCGAGCATCCGCACGAGAGCAAATTTTTCAGTCAGTATCCCTTTTTCCACGCGCATCATCATGCGACGGCGTTTCTTGCCGACACGATGAAAGTGGTTGTCACAGGTTCGGTTGCGCCGCAGGACTTAGAGTCGATGATGGACAGCGATCTCGACGTGATGAAGGAGGAAGAGGAACACCCGTCACATATCATGCAGACCGTCGGCGACGCAATGCCCGCTTTCGGGATTGTCGCGGCGGTTCTCGGCATCGTCATCACGATGGGCAAAATCGGCGGCGACCCGAAAGTGATCGGTCACTCTGTCGGCGCGGCACTCGTCGGAACCTTTCTTGGAATTTTGCTGGCATACGGGGTGTTTGCGCCGATAGCGACGGCGTTGGGCGGGGCGGTGCGGGCGCAGATGCAGTACATGAACTGCATCAAGAGTGCCTTGCTCTCGTTCTCTCGCGGCGATGCGCCGATGACGTGCGTGGAATATGCGCGGCGCAACATCGAGCCGGACGCTCGCCCGTCCTTCAACGACATGGAAACGGGATGCAAGAACGCACAGGCGAAAGCGGCTTAAGGGAGAGAATAGGGAACAGGGAACAGGGAACAGAACACTGCTCTTCCTTTACAGAGGAAGCAATTGCCGCAGAATACCGATTTTGTGCCGAGTATAAGAACCAAATCGGATACTTGGAGTGTTCTGTTCCCTGTTCCCTGTTCCCTGTTCCCTCCGTTTGGAGGAACGGATATGGCACAAGCAGTCGGCGGCGGGACACAGCCCGTCATCATTATCAAGAAGATCAAAAAGGGCGGAGGCGGGCATCATGGCGGGGCGTGGAAAGTGGCGTATGCCGACTTCGTGACGGCGATGATGGCGTTCTTTCTCGTGATGTGGATTATCGGTCTGGATCAGCCAACCAGAAAAGCCATCGAGTCATACTTCAAAGACCCTTATGGGTTTATGAAGTCGTCGCATGGAGGCGTCTCGCCTATCGGAACAGGGGAGAGCGTCAAAATCGGGCAGCCCTCTCCTCTCCATCAGAAATTGGATATGTCGAGTTTGCAAGCGGCGTTCAAGCAAGCCAAAGCAGCGATTGCAGAAGAGATTGCCAAGTCACCGGAACTCAGCGGACTTAAAGACAGCGTTTCGATACAGTTGACGGATGAGGGTTTGCGGATTGAACTGATGGAGAAAACGGCGTCGCTGTTCTTCAATACGGGCAGTGCCAAGCTCAAAGAGCGCACCAAGCGTTTGTTGGCAGTGATCGCCAAACAGCTTCAGACATTGGATAATCCCATCATGATCGAGGGTCACACGGACAGCCGACCGCTGGGCAGATCGGGCGGCTACTCAAACTGGGAACTCTCGACGGATCGCGCCAACAGTGCACGGCGAGCAATGGAGGCGGCGGGACTCAATCCGAAGGGGATTTTGGCGGTGCGCGGCTATGCGGATCACAAGTTACTTCACCCCGAAGACCCGACTCACTTCTCGAACCGCCGCGTGACGATTTTGGTCGCCTATGTGAAGAAAGACGAATACTGACACATGGGGAGTAGGGAGTAAAATCCGGGTAGAGATCACGTACCCGATTTGGGCAAGAAGTCTATTAGACCTCTTGCCTAAGTCGGGTACAAGAACGTACCCGACTCAAAAACAGCCGTCCTGCGGACGAACCACTTATGAGATTGACGTCTCAACTGAGAGAGAAATCGCTTAAACTCCGTACATTCGCCAGCGCGGGGGTTTTAAACCCCCGTCTGAAATGGCGTGCCGCCAAGCGTCCTTCGGACGCACAATGTACGAGATTTATCTGATTTGTCTATGAGAGTCTCTGCCCGCAATAGGGATTACAGGAAGGCGATAACCTTACAATTTGTACGTCCGCAGGACGTCTGTTTTTTAGACGGGTACGTTCCTGTACCCGGTGATGAGAGATGCAAGAATCAATAGACCTCTTGCAAGAGTCCAGCGCAATGAATTTCTCGTGCAGGTCTCGTTTCGCCGTGCCGTGCTTCGCACTCGAATCCCAATGCAGAGGTAGAGACTTCCTGCGGGTTCGTCCGCAGGACGTCTGTTTTTCAGGCGGGTACGTTCTTGTACTCGCAGGGAATTCTTAGGCAAGAGGTCTATTGAAGCAATGACGTCGCCTTCGCTCACGAATATTTGGAGAACTGCTGCTCGGCAGGGTATCCTATGTCCAATGAACGGGGCAGTGCGTCCCGCCGATGCGAGTTAAATTGTGAATGTGACGATGTTTGCCCCTGTGCGTGAAAAATGCGGCATCAGCGATTACAGCCGCGCCCTGATCGCTCATCTGCCCGACAAAGTGACTGTGATCCCTGCCCCGGAAATAGCGGCATTTGCTTCTGGTGCGGCGTTGCGGCAGCAGTTCAGTGCATTGGGCGCACAGATGAACAGCGGCGAGGTCGCGCACGTTCAGCACCAGTATTTTTTGTTCGGCGGTGTTTCTCCTCTCAAAAACCACGCGATTCTGTTTCTGCGTGCCGTTCAAGTTCCAACCGTGCTGACCGTGCATGAAATTGTGATGCCGCAGCCCGGCGACGGGTTTCTGCGACGCATGGCGTTGAACCTGACCAATCGCAATAATTTTTTTCAGCCGCTGATTCGGGCGTATATCGTCCACACTGCCCAAGATCGCGAACGCTTGCAGACGCTCGGCATTCCGGCAGAGCGCATCACGGTTTTGCCGGTGGGAGTGCCGGAACCGCTCCCAACGCCCACTGCCGCAGATGCCAAACAGCAGCTTGGACTGACAGGCAAGCGCGTTCTGACTCTCTTCGGGTTCTTGTCCGCAAAAAAGGGACATCGGCAAGCGTTGGCGGCACTGTTCCATTTGCCTGACGACGTGGTTCTGCTTTTCGTCGGCGATCAGCATCCAGACGATCACAGCGACGCCGTTTCTCAACTCAAAGCCGAAATCGAAGCCAGTGCATTGCAGTCTCGCGTCCAAATTACGGGGTTTATTCCGGCAGAGCAGATTCCCGTTTATATGGCGGCAGCGGACATCGCCCTCGCGCCCTATCGGGAGACTTCCGGCTCGGCATCGCTGGCGACTCTTTTCGCCTACAGCAAGCCGATTATTGCCTCCGATATTGCGCCGCACCGTGAAATCGCTCAACAGACGAATGGGCTATTGCTTTGCGATACCGAAAACGCCGCCGAGTTTGCCGTCGCCATTCGGAGTGTTTTGGAGAGCGACGCCCAACGCACGCAGTTGATTGCCGGAGCGCGGGAGTATGCCGAAAAATTCTCGTATCGGGAAATGGCGCGGCGCACCCATGAGATATACGAACAAGTTCGGGCAAGCAAATAAGCGACAACGCTAAGAAAGGCGATGATGGCACAGACAAAATTCTCCGAGCCTGCCGAGTTGGAGGCAGACTTTATTGTTTACATCTGCAAGAAAGTGCGGGGTATCGGCGAAAGAACGGCACAGGCTGTAGCAGAACACTTCGAAAACGCAGAAATGTTTGCGCGTTCCACCGAATCTGAGCTTTTGGAGTGGACAAATCATAGCAAGAAACCCATACTCAAACCACAACAGGCAAAGGAAGTCATCGCGCTGCGTGATCAGTTTATGTCGCGCGACAGCAGTGATATTCGCCAACTTTGGATTACGGCTCTGATTCGGGATTTTGTCGCAAACGCCCTCCGGGAGATCAACGAAACGGATGTCAAGAAATTGCGACTCAATCCGTTTTTGGTTCGCGCTTTCAACTTCAAAGATCACAAAGAAGTTATCCGATTTTGCTTCTACCAGAAAGTGAGTACTGCGATTACTGACTCTTGGGCTTTCATTGTCGATGAGTTGCGCGATGTGAAAGGCAAAGAGTTTATCAAGCGCGATCTTGACGATTTTGTTTCTCTGAGGGGAGGCAATGCAGCCGAAGTGCTGCAATGGGCGATCAACGGTATGCCAGATAATCAAGATTTCGGATCGGTCATTGAAGCGAAAGAAAAGCACCTCGTGAGAGAATGGGAAGATACTTTCGGGTCGGGAATCCGAAGCATTCTCAAGGCTCTGGAACGCCCGCGATAGCACGACTGACCATAAGCAGGGTATCCTGTCTCTACAAATATCATTTCCTACTAGCGAGGCAATTCCGTTGATCATCCCCGAAAACGCACCAAACTTAGAAGACTTGATGACAGTTGCAGAAGCCAGCCGCTGGGCAACAGAATATATCAAGAAAAATGTCACGCCGTCGAATATCACTTATCTCGTCCAATATGGCAGAGTGCGGAAACATGGGATAGGTTCGGTAACAAAAGTTTCCCGTATGGAACTGATCGAATACTATCAGTCTTATTTGGGGAATCGCGAACTAAGTTGGAAGTCGGAACTCGGTGACCATATCAACTGGGCATTGTCGTTCGATTATCTCAAAGAGGCGGATACTACCAAACACGTTCATCGCTTGCACCCATACAAGGGCAAATTTATTCCTCAGTTGGTTGAGTATTTTCTTGACTGTCATACCGACGAATTCAAGCAAGATGTCTATTTTCGTCCCGGTGACACCATTCTCGATCCCTTTTGCGGCAGCGGTACGACGCTGGTTCAAGCCAATGAATCGGGTCTCAACGCGATTGGTGTGGATGTTTCGGAGTTCAATGTTCTTATCGCCAATGCGAAGATCATGCCGCATGATCTGGTTGAACTACAACGGCACTTTTTGGAAATCACCCGCACTCTCAAAACTCATCTCTGCGACTCGCCTGTTCCCAAGTTCGATCAGCGACTGACCGCAGAGCTGGCAACTTTTAATAATACCTATTTCCCGTCGCATGAATTCAAATACAAAGTCCGCCAAAAACTCATCGATCAGGACACTTACGGGCAGGACAAAGCCGAAAAATTTCTCCTGCGTTACTATCAGTTAATTAACCTGCACCGCATCAACATCTGGCAGGATAAAGCAGACACATTTTTGGATAAGTGGTATCTCTTTCCGGTGCGTCAAGAGATCAATCTGGTTCAGGCGTATGTCAATGGCATCGAAAATTTTGCCGTTCGGCAAGCGATTCAGGTGGTTCTCAGTCGGACAGTGCGGACGTGCCGAGCGACGACTCATGCCGATTTAGCCACGCTGATCGATCCCGTAACCTCAACCTATTACTGTGCCAAACACGGCAAAGTCTGCAAGCCCTTGTTCTCAATGCTGAGTTGGTGGGAACGCTACGCGCAGGACACTTTGCAACGCTTAGCACAGTTCCATAAACTTCGCACGAAGACAGATCAAGTTTCTCTCGTCGGCGATGGGCGAAATTTGCCTTTATTCGACGCCCTCAAACAGCAGAAACCGGAATTTGCCGAGCGTATCGCCAAACGCAAAATTCAAGGAGTATTCTCCAGTCCGCCTTATGTTGGGTTGATTGATTATCACGAACAGCACGCCTACGCTTATGAACTGTTTGGCTTTCCACGCCAAGACGAAAAGGAAATCGGAGCAATGTTTCGGGGGCAGAGCAAGAGCGCGAAAGAGGATTATGCTCAGGGAATCGCCGATGTGTTGAGCAATTCCAAGCAGTTCCTTGCAGACGATTATCATGTGTTTTTGGTCGCTAATGACAAACACGGTCTCTATCCTTCGATTGCAGAAAGGGCGGGAATGGCTATCGTCAATCAGTTTCACCGTCCCGTCTTGAATCGCACAGAAAAAGACAAAGCCGCCTACTCAGAAACGATTTTCCACCTCAGAGAAAAATAGAAAGAAATCTTGCTATGACGTTATCTGATGGAATCATTGCTCACATTGAGAACACGATTCGCGAGAGCATAAAGGACAAACTCAAAAAATATCGCAGGGAAACCGAGGCAATGCCTTTCCATTATAGACTTCTTGGGCAAGACAGAATGAAGATTTTCTCATTCGTGCAATCCGTGAATACAACGCTCGGTATGTCTATGTACGAGTTTATTGCAGTGACGATTGCAACGCCACGTTTCAAGAGAGTAAACAGGCAAGTTTTTCTTGGCAACCGGATCAGTCTGGACGCTCAGCGCGAGATACAGACTATTATGGATACAATCTCTGGCAGCCTTGCACCAAATAAGTCGGCACAAGTCGAAAAGATTAGGTCTGTATGTCAATCCGGCGAAATGAAAATTTTAGAAAAGACCGGACAAACTCATGTCGATCTCTTGCTTGAAGACGAACAAGGCGTAATCTACTGCTTCGACATCAAAACCGTTAAGCCCAACAAAGGAAATTTCACTTCATTAAAACGTACTTTATTAGAATGGTGTGCCATTTATCTCAACCAACATCCTAATGCAGATGTTCGAACGCTAATCGCTATCCCTTATAATCCGTACGATCCGAAGGATTATAATCGTTTAACACTCAAAACAACACTGGATTTGTCGCACGAACTCAGAGTCGCAGCAGAGTTTTGGGATTTCTTAGGTGGCGACGGCGCATATCAAGAAGTTTTGGACTGTTTTGAGCGAGTCGGCATCGAACTCAAGCCTGAAATTGATACATTTTTTGATAATCTCCCTACTATCGGTTCTCAGGGTGCGATCAAATCGCCCTCTCCTCTCGATACATTGGACTTTGGAGAAGAAACCGATGGCGAATAGTAGGCACATCGTCATGAGAAAACAGACGCCGGTATGAGAATCGCCATTGACGGCAGACCCCTCACAGGACGCTACACCGGAGATCGCACCTATTGGCGCAGTTTGGTACGGGCATTGCTGCGAACCGACGCCGAGAACACCTATCTCGTCTATACTCGCATTCCCATCGAAGCGGGCGAATTGCCTGACAGTCCGAATTTGCTCTGCCGCGTTGTTCCAAGCCCGAATGATCGCCTCTGGAACGTATTCGCCCTGCCCCGCGCCCTGCACCAAGATCAGGCGGATGTCCTGCACGTTCAATATACGATACCGCCGAAATGGCTCTGTCCCTGCCCAATCATCACCGTCGTTCATGATGTCTCGTTTCGGGTCTGCCCGGAATGGTTTCCACTGAAGCACCGGCTACTGCTCAATCTAACGGTTCCACGCTCGATGCGCCGCGCCGATTATGTGCTGACCATTTCGGAGAGTTCGCGGCAGGAGATTCAGCGGTTCTATCACTTACCCGAAAACAAACTCAAAGCGATCCTGCTCGGTTTGCCGGACGATTTTGTGCCACAATTAAAACAGTGGGGCGATAATCCAGCGCAGGACTTCGAGCGGGAGGAAATGGCGCGGCAGTTTGTCAGAGAGAAGTATGGCTTGGAGCAGCCCTTCGTATTAGCCGTCGGTGTGCTGCAACCGCGCAAAAATCTGCCCTTGCTTGCCGAAGCGTTCGGACTTGCAAAGCAGCGGTATCGTCTGCCGCACCAACTGGCGATTGCCGGTAAAATCGGCTGGGGAACCGGGCAGGAGTTGCTCCGAGATGCGGCTCGCAAACACGGCGGCAACGAGGCGGCAGAGTCACTGCTCTTCACAGGCTATGTTCCCGACGCCGAATTGCCGACACTCTATACAGCGGCGGACGTTTTCGCCTACCCGTCGCTGTACGAGGGATTCGGGTTTCCGCCATTGGAAGCGATGGCGTGTGGCACTCCCGCCCTGATCTCCGACGCGCCCTGCTTGCCGGAGATCGGAGGAGATGCCGCCTTGATCGTTCCGGCGCGAAGTGCTGAGGGTATCGCGGAAGGATTGGCGGCACTCATCCAAAATGCGGAACTCCGCCAAAGCCTGATCGCCAAGGGCAGAATACGCGCCGCCCTTTTCTCATGGGACAAAACGGCACACGAAACCCGCAAAATTTATCTCGAAGTTGGACGAAAATAGGAATTTTTCTGAGAGGAAACACGAATGAGTACACAAGCACAACCCGCACCGCCGCAAGAATTGGACACTTGGTTTTTGGATTTATTACGCTGTCCGATCTGCCCGGAGAGACTGCCGCTGACTTTGAACGCCGACAAATCGGCTCTTAATTGCGCGAGCGGATTGCACGCCTTTCCGATTCGCGACGGCATTCCGATCCTCCTTGCCGATGAAGCGATTGTTTTTGCCTCAGACGCTCAACCGGAGACAGCGAAACCATGAAGGTCAGCCTGATTCACGGACCCAATTTGAATCTTTTGGGGCAGCGGGAAGCCGAATTTTATGGGCGCGAGTCGTTCGATGACATCAATCGGCGGATCAAGCAGTACGGGCAGGATCGTGGCATCGAGGTTCGGATTTTTCAGTCGAATCACGAGGGTGAGATCATTGATGCGATTCAAGATGCGCGGATTTGGGCGGACGCGATTGTGATCAATCCTGCCGCGTACACCCATTACAGTTACGCCATTCGGGACGCACTGACGGCGGCACGGCTTCCCGCGGTTGAAGTCCATATCTCGAATATCCATGCGCGGGAAGAGTTTCGGCGGCATTCGGTGATTTCGCCGGTTGTTGCGGGGCAAATTGTCGGCATGGGTCCGTTCGGGTATCTGTTGGCACTCGACGCGGTTCAATTTCTCGTCGAGCAGAGTCATCGTTAGGTCACTGGGTCATTAGACCTCTTGCAAGAGTATAGCGCAATAAATTCTTCGTGCAGGTCTCGTTCCGCCGTGCCGTGCTTCGCACTCGATAGGGCAGGGGAATTTCGTCCGTAGGACGTCTGTTTTTGAGTCGGGTACGTTCTT
>CAZPZP010000031.1:3901-14738 GCA_964591025.1 uncultured Chthonomonadaceae bacterium | reverse complement strand
CCTTGATGGACTTTGCCGACCAGCAATTGAGGAGGCGTTCCGTCACGCGCCGCTTTGATGCGTTCGCGTTTCCCGAAACGCCCGTCCCCTATTCATGGCGTGCGCCCCAGCCCCAATCATACCCAAACGTCATGGTTCCCAGCGAAATCGGCGACACGCACAAACCGCTTTTGCCCAGCAGCCGATAACTATTCAATGCCATTTGGCTCAAACTCCTTCATTCTCAAATTCGCGGGCAGTTCATAGAAAAACCGCTCGCAGCGAATTTTGTCTCTGTCCCATGTCTGCAATGCCAATTCTTCAAGGTGCGCCCGTTCTCCGTTGAGAAGTGTCGCATCGAAAATCCATTCGATTACGGCGCGATTGCCGTCTACCAAGACCGCCCGCGCCTTTAATTCTTCGATGGACGCGAAGCGACTCATGACGTTCTGCTCCATCGAAACGATCTCTGTCAAACCTGTGCGTGGCGGATCGCTGTTCTCCTGCGTCGTCACGTCGTCATGGTAAAACGCTTCGTATGCCTCGAAATACTCTCCGCGCTCGACTTGTGCGATCAACTTCTGCACGCTTGCTCGAATGTCCATTTTCCCCTCACTTTCGACCTGAAAGTTACCAAGGCAAGGTTTCGCCGTTATGAGTAAACGTACCCGATTGCCCGTCTGCTCCCAATGTCGCCAGATGCACGGAGGTTTTCGCGCCGTCCTCGATTTCCATTGTCGCGCCCTCCCCGCCCATTTCGGTTTTGACCCAGCCGGGATGTGCCGCGTTGACCTTGATCGGCGTCTCTTTGAGTTCATAAGCCAGATGGACAGTGAACGCATTCAATGCCGATTTCGAGATGTTGTATGCCGGAACCTTGAAATCATAGATGGGGCTTCCGGGCGTTGCATGAAGCGTATTTGAGCCGAGAATGCTCGACAAGTTGACGATACGCCCCGCCTCACTTTTCCTGATCAGCGGAAGCAAAGTCTGCGTCACGGCAATCGTATTGAATACATTCGTCTCGAACGTCTTGCGGTAAACATCCAGCGAGGTTTCGCTTGTCGGCTTGGTTCCCGTTTCCCCTTCGAGATTGATCGCGGCGTTGTTGATCAGAATATCAAGTTTGCCGAACGTGGTTTCGATAAACTGCGCGGCGGCAGTATGGGTCGTCAAATCGTCAACGTCGAGATGGACGAAATGCGCGTCAACGCCTTCGGCTTTCAGTTTGGCAGTCGCCTCGTTCCCGCGCTCGGCATTGCGTGCGCCGACCAAAACCGTGATGCCCAGTTTGCCCAATTGTCGCGCCGTCTCGAAACCAATGCCTTTGTTCGCACCCGTAATCAGGGCGACTTTCTTGCTGTTCATTGTGATCTCCTTTTAGATAATTAGGTTGGTAGGTCGTTGGGACAATGCACTCACGATAAGGCAGTTGTGTTTTTAATGACTTAATCAACCAACGACCTAACGACCCACCAACCTAAAGCGTCGGATAGTCGATATAGCCTTTTGCTTCGCCCATGTAGAATGTCGCTTTGTCCGGCTCGTTGAGCGGTGCGTCTTGCGCGAATCGCTCCGGTAAATCGGGAGTGGCGAGAAATGCTGTACCGAAGGCGATTAGGTCAGCGCGTCCGTTGTTCAAGTCGGTTGTGGCACGCTCTTTGGTATAGCCGCCGTTTGCGATCAGCGTATGCGGATACAGCGGGCGCAGAGTTTCAAGAACGTCCCAACCGGGGTGGATATCCAATACGTCGAGATAAGCAAGATTGCGTTTCGCCAACTCCGTGACAAGATACGTATAGGTTGCTTTCGGGTCGGCGTCGTTGATGTCGTTGAACGGAAAACCGGGTCCGATTTTGATGCCGACTTTGCCGCTGCCCGCAACAGAAATCATCGCGTCGAGTGTCTCCAAGATGAAACGGGCGCGTTTTTCAACGGTTCCGCCCCACTCATCGGTTCGCAGGTTGGTATTCGAATGTAAAAACTGCGACGGCAGATAGCCGCTGGTCGCGTGCAGTTCGACGCCATCGAAACCCGCTCGCAGGGCGTTTTCTGTCGCCTTTTTGTAGGCTTCAATGACAGCGACAACCTCATCATGCGTCAATTCACGGGGAATGGGGTGATCTTTGGGACCTGTTTTGGTGAACATTTGCCCCGCCGCCCCAACAGGGGACGACGAAACCGGCGTCTCGCCGTTGAGATTGTCCTCGTGGGCAATACGTCCGGTATGCATGAGTTGCAGGAAAATCCGTGAACCTTCCTCATGAACAGCGGCTGTGATCGGTTTCCATGACTCGATCTGTGCCTCCAAGTAGATTCCGGGAATGCGCGTATAGCCTTTGCCGAGCGGTTCAGGCGGCGTGCCTTCGGTGATAATCATTCCGGCAGTGGCGCGTTGACGATAATAGGTGATGGCGATTTCCGGCTGAACTCCCGCATCATCGGCACGCGAGCGCGTCATGGGAGCCATCACAAAGCGATTTTTGAGCGTGTAATCGCCCACTTTGACAGTATCGAACAGAGTATTCATAGGTTGTCTGCTTTCTTGTGTCTATATTGACTCTATTTCACACTTAAAACGGCTTTGCCGGGATACTTGCGGGCAAGCAAATCCTGCGAAATTGCGGCGATGTTTTCCCAACTGTCCTCAACGGCGATGTGCGGGGTGACTTTGCCAGCAGCGACCAATTCTGCCAATCGCTTTAATCCGTCCCCTGCGGTTTCAAGACTGGTAAACTCATCGAAGAGAATAAAACCGTAGAGTTTCGCACCGCCGATGGGATAAAATTTCTGCGCCTCGAATGTCACTTCATTGCCGCCGGAAGTACCGAGCGAAACGACGGTGCCGCCTTGATCGAGTGAACGCAGGGCTTGCCCCAAGGTTTCCCCGCCGACAGAATCGACGATTAGCCAATACTCTCCAAAAGGTTTGGACACGGTAATATCACTCCCGATAACCACTGCGTCTGCTCCTGCCGCCCGAACTTCTGCCTCCTGCTCGGCGCGGCGAATATGCGCCACGACCTTCGCACCGGAGAGTTTCGCCAGTTGAATCGCATAATTGCCGACCCCTCCCGTTGCTCCCGTAATTAAAACAGGTTTGCCGAGAAGCAAGCCGCCTTTGCTCAGAGCATGATATGCAGTCAGTCCTGCTACCGGAAGCGTTGAAGCAATCCCAAACGAAACCGCATCGGGCAGCTCGGCAATCTGCTCCGGCGCCGCATTCAGGCGATTCGTCCATGCGCCGCTTCTCACCATGCCAACAACACGCGCCCCCGCTTTGGCTCCCGAACCGTCGCTTGCCGCTTCCAGCACCGTTCCGGCAAAATCCCAGCCCGGACGCCGCCCTGCCGGGGCGTTTTGCGCCATGCGAACCTCGCCGCGATTGAGCGAAATCGCCTCGACCTTCACGACGGCTTCATTGGGAAGGGGAGCCGTCTCTTCAACCTCTTGCAGTACCAATTTTGTGTCTTTTGCCGGGTCAACAACCACAGCACGAATTGTTTCCATCATAATCTCCTCATGCTCCAACGACCTAATAACCTAATGACCCAACATGATCTCCTTGAGTGATTAAGTCAACTTTCCTGATTTGTAATAGTTAGGGTTACGTTTGAGATTCTGCCGATGTTACGGCTTACTGATCTTTTTCTGTTAAATTTTTACTAAGCCGAAACTGACAAAAAAAGTCCCTTCTCTCAAAATCGAGAGAAGGGACGCTATAGGCAACAACAGAACGAGCGAACTACTGGAGTCTGAAGCCCATCATAGACAACGCCCAAAGGGGACTGGTCAGGTCGTTGATAGAGAACCCTTTGCCTTTGACCGGAATATAAAGCACATCGCCGTCCTGCAATATATAGTTCTGTACAATCGTCTTGCCGTCTTTGCCTTTTTTCAGTTTCGCGTCGGGCTTTCTGAGCAGATCGTCAATATTAACGGGCAGCCACGTTTTTTCTCCGTTTACGACTCGCATAATACCGGCTTTCCTGAGATCGGCATTCTGTGTCGGACCGCCGCCATCGGAGAGAGCTTGGGTCACCGTCACGGTGCGGGCTTCCGGCAGGAACATCGTGGTCGGACGGTTCACCTGCCCGGAAACAAAATACTTCGCATCCAACTCAGGAATAATGAGCAGATCGCCGTCCTGCATCTTCATACTGGCTTCCCGGTTATCCACTTTGCCTTCGACTAACAGTGGGTACATATTCAGTTCGATCTTCTCGTTATTGTTGCGAACAAGAACCACTTTGGTTAAAGCCGCACGTTCGGTACGTCCGCCGGCATCCGAGACAGCACGCCCCAAGGAGATCGGGCTGCCATCGAGAGGCATCGGAAAACTGCCGCCCTTTTGCACTGCCCCGGCGACACTGTAGGTCGGGGGCGGAGCCTCCTCTACAAAGTCAATGATGATCGTATCCAAAGGCTTGAGTGCTATGTCGGCGGCGGGATCAGGCTCTTGCCCAATGATTTTCGGCATATTCAATTTAATGACTTCGCCATCGCGGATCAAAGTGCCTTTGACGTATTTCGTTTTTGAGGGCAATCCGCCGGACAATCCGAGCAGACCGGAGATTCGCATCCCCTTCGAAAGGCGGAACCGCCCGCCTGTGCGCCCGCCAACCATCGTCACGGTGCGCGAATTGGTCTCTTTCAGTCCAACAGTCAATTGCAGGTTGTTATAGAGCTTATCGAGACCCTTGAAAATATCGGCTTTCAGTTGCCGGAGGGTTTTGCCGTCCGCTTTGATCGGTTCGGCGATTCCGGCAACCGAGATTTGACCATCCGGCAGAACGATGACTTGCTGAGTCAGTTCATCATGTCCGGGGGCGACAATGGTCAGAACATCATCAACCCCGACAAGATAGTCGGCATCTTGGAGAGGGGCGACTGTCCCCGTTTTGGGTTCGTCGGCGAACACAGGGCGTGCGCCACCGGCAAGTAGACTGCCCGCAAGGAGCGAACAGATCACTGTGCCACAGAAAACGCGGATTTTATAGCCCGCTTTGCGCGGGGCAAAATGCGTTGCGGTCATCTTGGTCTTACTCCTTCTCTGCGGCATCACCTGCCGCGAGAGCCTTTTCCTTGTTGCCTTCGGCTGTCAGCGAATCCCATTCGTTGCTATGACCGTTCTTGCCATTGCCGTTGGATTTCGCGCTGGGCAACTCTTTCTTATGATAGTAGCTATAATAGCCATAATAGTAGTTGTCTTTTTTGCCGTCCATCTGCATCTTATTGTAGACGACGCCCAAAATGCGTGCGTGTGCTTGGCGCAGAAGCTCGTTGCCATGCTTGATCGCCGATTTGCGGGTCGAACCGACCTGAACCACATAGATCAATCCATCCACCGTTGCCGCCATGATCTGTGCGTCTGCAACAGAAAGACACGGCGGCGTATCATAAATCACGATGTCGCAACGCTCTTTGAGCATCTCCTGAACCTGCTCCATCGCACTGGAGTTGAGCAGTTCGGCAGGGTTGGGAGGAATAGGTCCACTCGCGAGTATCTGTAAATTTTCGACCTCTGTATTCTGCAACGCTTTATCGAGGGGCAGTGCACCAACAAGCACATTGGTCAGACCCGGAGTATTGCGAACGCCGAATTTTTCATGAATAGTCGGGCGTCGCAAGTCTGCATCCACTAAAATCACGCGCTTGCCATCCAATGCCATCGCAATAGCGAGGTTGCAGGCAGTCGTTGATTTGCCTTCGCCCGGTGCTGAACTCGTCACCATAATCGAGTTTAGCGGCTCACCCACGGCGGCAAAGCGGACATTCGAGCGCAGAACGCGATAACTCTCTAACAGCGAGCCGCTGGCTTTCTCGGAAGTCAGCATTCGCTGATCTTCCTTCTCGATGCGAGGAATATAGCCGAGTGCCGGAACGTTGAGCAAGCGGCGGGCATCTTCCGGTGCATTGATGCGGTCGTCGAGGAACTCTTGCAACAGTGCAAAACAGACGCCCAAGAACAGACCGGCGGCAGCCGCCATCCCGATCATTATGACTTTGCGAGGGCGAACCGGCTCGTCTTCGGCGCGGGCAGGATTGAGAACCGTGATTGGATGAGTTTTTGCCACGTCGCGCAGTTTCAACTCGTCCAGACGATCCTGAATTTTTTTCAGATGATCTTGACTATGATCCGACGCGAGCATCAATCGTGTCAGCATGGATTGTCGCTGACTGAGGTTGTTGAGTTTTTTGTCGGCTTGATCGTGCTGTGCGGAAATCGTCGCGAATTGGGAGAACAACCCCGCTTGGGTGGCTTGCATCTTGCGGATACTCGCTTCCACTTCGCGCACTTCCGGGTTCGTGATAACTTCTGTTACCTTAAACGTATCAGGGGCTTTTTTCAGCGCGGCGTCAAGGGTATCCAATCGGGTTTTGACCGCTATGGCTTTGGGGTGATCAGGCTTATAGAGTGCCAACGCGCCTTGATAGTCGGCGTTAACCGTCATCAACTCCTCACGCATCTTCGCGATATTGAGATTGGTTGCGTCCGAAACTCTTTTGATGGTTGGATTAAGTTGCGCGAGCTGCCCTTGCGTGACCTCAAGCATCTTATCGAGATTGTCGAGGTCTTGCTGATTTTGGTCGCGGCGGGTTCGCAGTCCGGCAACCATTGACGTTTGCGATTGAATCTGTCCCGCAAAATCGGTGATCTGTTCTTTGCTGCGATAATTCGTCAATGCAATTTGATCTTTGTTCCAGCGATCCATCGACGCCTTGACTTCTTTTTTCGCATAATCAATGGATGTCTTGATGTCCCCGTTGCGCCAGTCTTCATCTTGCGCGATATAGAGGTTCATCAGATTGTTGGCGATACCGGCGGCAATGGCAGGGTTGTGCGCTTCAGAAACCACATCAATAATGTCCACATCTTCGTTAATCCGGTCAACAGACACTTTAGCGCGAGGGTCTGTCGGCGGAAGATTGACGGCGATAAACGCATCCGCAATCAATTTCGGCGTCAGAAGCACTTCCAATTGAGTCTGAATATTGTGCATCTGCCGTTGGTTGCTAAGATAGCCTAGTGGATCGTTATTGGCATCGCGCCCAAACATCATTGGATTGGTCGGTGCGATTAGCAAACGTCCGGTGCTGCGATAGACGGGGCGTGAAATCAGGATAGCCGCCACTCCGATGAACAGCGCGGCGACAAACGTGGAGATGATGATTGCCTTACGGCGGCGAAGTAAATCGAGATACTCGCGCAGCGAGACTTCGTTCTGTGCCACTGGCTCTTCGTGCATTACGCTAACCCTTCCTTGTTACCAGCGATGGAGTTCCACCACCCTGCTCGCGGAATAAGGAGAGAGAGAGAGTCCGCGAGGGCAAGGTACTGCCTGGTTACGTCATAAGTTATTCGACGAGCCGCCTCTAAAAATTGGGGTGGAGAGGCTTGCTCATTTCTTCCAAGCCAAAAGTATGCACAATGCGTGCCAACGGAAGAATCGTCGAGAGTTGTGTTGTTTCCCCGCAATTTTCTGAGACGGCACAGGAAAGAGTGAAATACAAACCTTGGAAAGGGGGAATGCACTCGGCTTTGAGCGCAATGCGGCAAAATCGGTCTATCCGCGACGTTTGCGGCGTGGCTTGGTGTTCTCTTGTGCGGTACTGTCGGTGTAGAGTTCTGCTAACGCCGCATAAGGGTTGAGGATTTTGCCTTGGCTGGCTTCTTCCTCTTGCTCTTCCTTGAACGCGGCAATTCGTCTGTCCAATCGCCGCGCACTTCGCAGGATATTGGCAATCAAATACAAAAAGAGGACAATCGCGAACGCGATTCCAAAAAACTTGAAGACGATGCCCAATCGAGCCACCTACCCTTTCGTATTCTCATACGGACACTTTTTGCCGGAATGTTCCGGGTAAATTTCCACAGCACAAAGAAAAAGCCCTCTTCCTGAAAAGGAAGAGGGCAGAGCAAATCCACCGATCAGTCTCTACCGAACAGTGATTTTGATGGTTCCTGTGTTGATCCCATCCGTGACAATGATCACCTGCTCGCCGACATCATTCATTCGAATCTGAACGGTTTTGACCGATTCGAAGAAAAGTTGCGGTGCGGGCGAGGGAGAGGGCAGAGCGCGGTAAAGAGGAAAACCCGAACCCGTATCATAGGTTCCGCCGGGACGTGTTCCATAGACGTAGAAGGGGTGAGGAACGAATGAGGGGGGGGCAGGCGTTGTTTGGATGTCATACATCACCGTCGGAGTTCCGCCTGCGGAGACCGAACGCACGGTCAAGGAGACCACTTCGCCTACAACTGCCGTTGACTTCGCCGTGACAACAAATCGGTCGGTTCCCTCATCGGTATTGCCTTTGACAAAGATAAAAGTTGAACTCGATGTTCCGTTTCTGTCCGTTACGATCATCTCATAGAAGCCGGGATTGATAAATGCCCGGTTGATGACAACCTGCGATTGATTGGCGAACGTGATCGAGCCGCCAGCCTGCAGCACATAGCCGCCAATACGGAACGCCAACTGCACTGTACCGTTGATACGAAGCGGATTATTATCGGCTCCGATGGCGGTGATGGCAAAGCTGTATCCTGCGCGAACGCTGAGGATAGGAGTGGAAAATATCGGAGATCGCAGGGTTGGACCGGTGATCTGGAAGCGCGAGGCGCGTGCCTCTCGGGGTCGGGCAAAACCGTAAGTGGTCAGGCGACCTTTGCCCGCGACATAAACTTTGCCGTTGGCGATGGTGGGAACAGAAAAATTCGTGTAGGGTCCCGCTGAATTTGTCGCTCCAAGCGCGAGGCTGCTAAACACCGTTCGGGTGACATCTGCCGCATCGTGCGCCAACAGATAGGCACTCGGTCCGGGGGGAGTGTCGCCGGGGATGACTGCCGGATAGTTGGCTCCGATTGTCCAAACGATTCCGCTCGATGTCCCGTTTGCAGAGATGCTCGGCGTGGCTCCCGGATATTCCAGTTGGACACGCGAACTCTGAATGGGGGAGGTCGTAATCTGTCCGTTCGCAATGGGAAACGCTTTGAGGGAGTCGCCACTGGCACTGTAGTAGAGTTTGCCATTGAAGTAGGCGGGAGTCCCGAACAGCGAGCCGATTGCGTTGCGGAACGATTGGACGATTTGGGTGTCTGCGCCATCACGATAGCGTCCCATGCGGGTCACTTGTCCTGTGCTTTGAGCAGTGCGATCCAGAAGGTAGATGCGCCCCTCCAAGCCGCCAGCGACAAGCAGTTCGGGGTTTGCTGCCCTGCCCACCGACGGAGGAAGCAGAACAATGCCTCCTGTGGTCAAGTCGGTTCCCGTGTTTGTCAATTCGTCCTGATTGAACGGCGTAAAATAGTCGGCAACCGACAGCGCACCACTGGGAGCGACGCGCAGTTTCAGAACGCTTTGCCCATAATCGAAGCCGTCTATATTCAAGCCGTCGCCGGGAGTATTGAGGTCGTCCCCATTGGCGTTGATGTCCTGATTATAGGTTCCATTGCCCGCGACGACATAGATATTGCCGCTGCCGTCGCCCGCAATTCCTGCGCCGCTCTGGGAGATTCCCCCGCCGACAGCCAGCGCACCCGGATCGCCGATACTCGATGACGCATTGGGAGTGGTGACGAAGGCTCCGACGCTCTGAAGCGTACCCGCATCGAACGCCTGTACCCATCCATGATAGGGCGCGATGTCGGCATGAGAACCCCATGCGACAAAAACTTTGTTATCTTGGAGGAGGAGTGCCGCCTGCTGATTCTGCTGCAAAGAGGCAATCGAATCGAAAAGAAGTACCGAGTTGCCGTCAATGAAGTCGCTGCCGTCTCCGGTTCCGCGCACACTTCCCGTAATCAGTTGCGGGCTATTGGGGCGTTGATTGCCGGTCGAAAGATCGAACGCATACAGTCGTTGGCGGTACGATAACCCTTCACGAGTGCGAACGACAACGTAGAGTGCTTGTCGAACCGGATCGATGACGGGAGTGCCGATAATGCCGAGTTTGGCACCGAAATCAAGATAGTCAGTGTAGACATCTGCCGCGTCTGTCGCAGTAATGTCTACAGCGGAATACTCGAAGTTGACGATCCAAAATGGGCGTATGTATTTGCCCGCATTGGAATCCGCGTCGTAGGCGTAGATCGTGCCGGTGGTCGTCACGACATAGACGACATTGCGGAGTGCGACACGCCCCGTTTCCCGATCCGTGATGGCAAGATTGGAAACGTAGAGCGGCTGGGCGTAAACCTCGCCGTCTATTCTGCGCTCGAACATCTTCCCGAACACTTGACGTGTTCCGCCCGTCGGGGTATAGCCGGTTTGCAAGCGAGCGGGCGTTAAGAGTGTCTCGAATGGGTTGACGCCCGTGCGAGCATTGTTGTTGTGGTGCGTCAAAACATTGACGCCTTCAGCGGGCGGCGTGATGGGTTCGGCGACGATCTGCCCGTGGGCAACGCGGCTGAGTCCCATCAGACCGGCAAGCCCAAAGAGCGCAGCAATACCGCGACCTAATGCGCGATTCGTTACAGTGCGTCTGTGAGCGAAGACATGAGATAATGGCTTCATAACTGAGTAGTTTCTCCTCTCCTGCTTCTTCTTGTGGAGATATGGGAAAATTCCGAGACGGGCATTTCGCCGGGAGTGCGCGAAACGCCGTTTCTATCTTATTGGCAAAAGCGGGCGCGACATTTTCCGTCGTTCCGCTTCTGGATGAAACGATTGGGGGATGGAGAGTTCTCTCTCCAAGAAATAGTATACAAGATTTTCGGTGCATATTCCTTCTTCATCTTTCCAAAATCCTAAGAAATTTTCTGGGAACGTCTTTTTGCTCCCAAAAAGTCTTGAGTTTCCCTATGGATGCGCCGATAATCTGCCTGCTCGTCTATAGAAAATTGTATCGCACG
>CAZPZP010000031.1:0-3801 GCA_964591025.1 uncultured Chthonomonadaceae bacterium | reverse complement strand
TATAGAAAATTGTATCGCACGAATCGTCTCACGAACAGAGCAAAACACAATGCAAGAGAGAAAACCTTTGGATAGGATCGGGAGCAGGCAAAAATTCGCGGGGATTTGTGCTGGATTTGCGCTGAACATCGGAGTGAATATCGCAGGACAGACCACAGGAATCTCAGGCTTCTCTTGGGTAAGTCTCGCCCTCACTGCCCTCTTGTGCGGCGCGTTGCTCCGCCTGCGTTCTCAAGATCAGCGGGAGGCTGTGTCGGAAATTCAGCATTGGCAGGAAAAGTTTCGCGCCTCCGTTGACAGCAACGAAGAGGCACAGCAAACCCTGCGGAAACAGGAAACGCTTGTCCGCGTTCTCACAGAGCAAATCCCTGATCTCATCGCACGGTTCGATCTCTCCGGTCATCTTCTCTTTGCCAATCAAGCGTTCAGAGCGGCAGTCGGTAAGCCGCACGGTTTGCTTTCGACACAGCCTTTCAAGGAATGGGAACTCTCGGAGCCGACTGTCATCTGCTGGAACGAAGCGTTGGCACAGGTCGAAGAATCGGCACAAACTCTCCAATGCGATTTTGCTCTCTCGCTCGACGCAACACAACGCTGGTATGACGGCTGCTTTATTCCTGAGTGGGACGAAGCGGGACGGGTTGTTTCCGTTTTGCTGTCTGCACGCGACATCACCAAGCGCAAGCGCATCGAGCAGCAGACCAGCGAAAATAAGCGCATGGTTCAGCGCGTCGCCGATGCCTCTCCCAATATCCTCTATATTTATGACCTTGTTCTCCAACAATGCACTTATGCCAACCGCGAACTGACTTCTATTCTTGGCTACACTCTCGATGATCTCCAAGAGTTCGGTATGGCACTGCTGTCCCATTTGACGCATCCCGACGACTTGGAATGGCTGATGGCGCATCACGATGCCATGCTGGAAGCCAACGACGATAATCATCTGGAACTCGAATACCGAATGTGCCACAAAGAGGGCGGCTGGAGGTGGCTGCTGAGTCGCGATGTGGTTTTCAGCCGCACGCCCGAAGGGTTGCCGTGTCAGATTTTGGGTGCGGCACAGGACATCACGGAACGCAAACGCATCGAGGAGCAGATTGACATTCAGATGCTGGCTCTCAACGAGTACAGTCTGCAATTGGAGATGCAAACGGTGCAGTTGGAGCAAGCCAATGTTCAATTGGAAGCGTTGGCGATTACGGATGGATTGACCGGCTTGAAAAATATCCGTGCGTTCCAAGAGCGGCTGAGTGAAGAATTCACACGCGCCAAACGGTATGGTGAAGAGTTTGCCGTCATTCTGCTGGATGTGGATCGGTTCAAGCAGTATAACGACAGTTTCGGGCATCCGGCGGGCGATGAAGTCTTGAAGCAGGTCGCAATCATCATGCAGGAGACTGCCCGCGAGACGGATTATGTGGCGCGATATGGCGGCGAAGAGTTTATTGTCTCCTTGCCGCATACGGACGCGCAAGGAGCCGTCGAGGTCGCAGAACGACTGCGAACACAGATCGAAGCGGCAGAGTGGGCATTTCGTCCAGTGACCGTCAGTATCGGAGT
The DNA here is from genome assembly GCA_964591025.1 of uncultured Chthonomonadaceae bacterium. Classification (GTDB taxonomy): domain Bacteria; phylum Armatimonadota; class Chthonomonadetes; order Chthonomonadales; family Chthonomonadaceae; genus CAZPZP01. The sequence continues at coordinate 2,238 of CAZPZP010000031.1, read as the reverse complement.
CGCTCATATCACGCCGCGAGTGGAAACGCCTGCCATGCTGATCGCGGACGCGGATAAAGCCCTGTATTCCTCCAAATCGGGCGGGCGCAATCTCACCACTCTGCATGAAGTCGAACATCGCTGGACAGCCCGCCAGACAGCGGCATAAACACACAGACCGACCTCAAATCGGACTTTGCATTTTTTTTCACAAGTAGAGAGGATCGTGCAGAACTTCGGCTCCAAATTAAGGTATGATAACTATAAGGAACCACCGAATGATGTACACCAACGCAACAACTGATGCCTCCGCCTCTGCTTCTCTCTCGGCACGCCAAGCGCGTTTTGCCCGATATGCCTCATGGGTTCTCGCCTTCAATGTGCTGATCATTTTGTGGGGCGCGTATGTGCGGGCAACGGGTTCCGGCGCGGGCTGCGGCAATCACTGGCCTCTCTGCGACGGACATTATATTCCGCCCGCCACCGACATCAAGCGCATGGTCGAGTTCGGTCACCGGGCGACAACCGCCTTCGATGGTCTCCTGATTCTCATTCTGCTTTTCGGGGCGTTTCGACTGTTCGAGCGCGGGCATCGGGTACGTTACGCCACGCTTGCCGTGTTCGGTTTTACGGCTGCGGAAGCGATCATTGGAGCGGCTCTGGTCAAAAACGGCTGGGTCGTGGATAACGTCTCTGTCGGGCGTGCCATCACTCTTTCGCTTCATCTCGTCAATACGTTTTTGCTGTTGACGGCGTTGACGTTGACGGTGTGGTGGGCAAAAGGCAAACCTGCCATGCAGTGGCGCGGACAGAGTGCTGTCGGCTGGGCGTTGGGCATGGGTTTGCTAGGTGCGTTGATGCTCGGCGTTTCCGGCGCGATTACGGCGTTGGGTGATACTCTTTTCCCTGTTAAAATGGGAACAGCCACACTGGAAGTAATCACGCAAAGCCTCAATCCTGCTTCTCACTTTCTGGTGCGTCTGCGCGTTCTGCATCCGTTGATCGCAATCTCTGTCGGTCTCTATCTGCTTCTGCTTGCCGGACTGATGATTCACCTGCGCCCGTCCGCCGATGTGCGCCGCTACTCGCACATTCTCAGCGGCATTTTCCTGTTCGAGATTGTTGTCGGACTGCTGAATAAATCGCTGATGGCTCCCGTTTGGCTTCAGATATTTCATTTGCTTGTGGCAGATTTGGTTTGGGTGACGTTGGTTTTGCTGACGGCGGCGGCAGTTGCAGTGGACGTTCCGAAAGTCGAACTTGCTCCTGTCCATTCGCCCCATGTGCATGAAGCCGTCGGCGCAGCAACATGGAGAGATTATCTTGCTCTCACCAAGCCGCGTGTGATCAGTCTGCTGCTTTTCACGACGATTATGGCGATGTTTATCGCGCAGGAGGGTTTCCCCGGAACGTGGTTGCTCTTGTGCGTCGGCGTTGGGGGCTATATGGCAGCAGGAGCGGCAAACGCCTTCAATATGGTGATTGATCGCGACATTGACGGACGCATGAAACGCACCTCCAAACGCCCGACTGTCACACAAACCATCTCCTCGCGGAACGCCCTATTTTTCGGCTTCGGAATGGCGTTGGCTTCCTTCACCATTCTGTGGAGCGCGGCGAATCTTCCGGCGGCACTGCTGGCTTTCGCGGGCTTGGTGTTCTATGTTATCATTTACACGCTGCTCCTCAAACGGCGCACTTGGCTCAATATCGTCATCGGCGGCGCGGCAGGTGCGTTTCCTCCGCTGGTCGGTTGGGCGGCAGTCACGGGCAACTTGAGTCTGCTGGCGTGGTATCTGTTCGCGATTGTGTTTGTCTGGACTCCGGTTCACTTTTGGGCATTGGCTCTGCTCCTCAAAGAAGATTATGCGGAGGTTGGCGTCCCAATGCTGCCTGTTGTCAAAGGAGATCGCGTGACAGTGCAACAGATCGGCGTCTATACCGTGATCACCGTGATCGTTTCCTTGCTGCCGTTCATTCAGCAACAGGCACAGATTATCTATTTGATCGGGGCGATTTTGCTGAATGCTTTTCTCGTCAAAATGTATTGGCAGCTTCGCAACCATATTGATCGCCCGCACGCCTCGGCACTGTTTCACTATTCGATGCTGTACTTGGCGTTGCTTTTCGCAGTATTGGCAGTGGATCGCTCGGTGATGCCGAAAAAAGTCGCGCCGCAAGCAGGAATTTCTGCGGTGCGTGGCGTACATTCCGGTATATGAGAAGGCGAATCGGAGTGAGGGTACGGTTCCGGGGAAT
>CAZPZP010000030.1:7001-14756 GCA_964591025.1 uncultured Chthonomonadaceae bacterium | reverse complement strand
TTGCGTTCCGTTAATCGATCCATTCTCTTATCTCCTCATTGATTTCATCGAATACCAGTAATTTCAACGCTTCATCAATCATCAGGTCAGTCCCCTGTTTGATGGTAAAGAATTCATCGTATGCAGCGAAACTTATTGCCAGATAGACCGTCCGCTCCGGTTCGATGCGCTTGAGAAGACTTCGATAAAGAACGAACTGCCCTAATGCTCGCTCGAATTCCGCCATTTCTCGCTTCGCCAGAAAGTTCTTCACCTCGACAGCGATCCGTCTGCCGTTCTTTTCTGCCGTCAACGATTCCTCCGCTCCTAAATCGACAAAAAGCGTCTGCTTACCAAAGCGAATGCTATAGGGATCATGAGTGATTGTCCATCCGTCTTTGACAAGAGCGTGAACGACAATATCATGGAATTTATCTTTGCGCGGCATAGCTTGTTGTCCTCAGATTCTCAGTCTCTTATTATTGTTTCATTGTAGCGAACAAACGCCGGAAAGTCAACGCAGAGCAAACCGAAAAAATTCTTGGCACAGAATTCAGAGATTTTTGCAACTTTGGCGCAATTTTTGCCTCTGTATAAGCAATAATAACGCAGATAATCGCGGGATTTCTCCAAACGGGCAGTACGGCGGATTTTGACAAGGACAGGAACTATGCTGACGATACGAAAAGGCAGTGCAACAGGCGGATTTTGTGACGGCGTGTCACGGCGCGAATTCTTGAAAATTGGCGGGTTGGCGTTGGGCGGGCTAACTCTGCCGCAACTCCTCGCCGTCGAAGCGCAAGCGGGCATTCGCAAGTCCCACAAAGCGATCATCATGGTCTTTCTGCCCGGCGGACCGCCGCATCAGGATATGTTCGACCTCAAACCCGACGCCCCTGCCGAGATACGCGGCGAATTCAAGCCGATCAAAACCAATGTGCCGGGCATCGAAATCTGCGAGCATCTGCCCCGCCTCGCCACAATGATGGACAAATTCGCTATCATTCGCTCATTGGTAGGCGCACGCGACGAACACGCTTCCAATCTCTGTTTCAGCGGCTATACCGTTGCCGAAAGCAATCAAAATCACGCGCCGTGTATGGGGGCTGTTGTCTCCAAAATTCACGGTTCGGTGGACAAAACGGTTCCGGCATTTGTGGGACTGTCACCCAAATGCGCCCATCAGCCTTGGGGCGATCCCGGCGACGCAGGATTTTTGGGCTTGCAGCATAGCCCGCTTCGCCCCGAAGGTCCCTTGATGGCGGATATGACGATTAAAGGCGTTTCCCTCGAACGACTTGCAGACCGCCGCAAACTGCTTGCTGGATTGGATCGGTTCCGGCGCGATGTGGACAGCCTCAAAGGAGTAGACGCCCTCAACCAACGCGCCTTCGACCTGCTGACCTCCTCGAAACTCGTCACCGCGCTCGATGTCACCAAAGAAGACCCGAAAATCCGCGCAGGTTATGGCAAGGGACGCATGGAACCCGTAGACGACGGAGCCGCGATGATCAACGATCACTTTTTGGCGGCGCGGCGATTGGTGGAGGCAGGGGCGCGAGTCGTCACCTTAGCCTATGGTCGCTGGGACTATCATGGCAATAACTTCGGACAGCTCAAATCCTACTTGCCCATGCTCGATCAGGCACTCTGTTCGCTCGTCACCGACATTCATCAGCGCGGACTCGACAAGGACGTTTCAGTAGTCGTTTGGGGTGAATTCGGGCGCACTCCCACCATCAACAAGGACGGCGGACGCGATCACTGGCCACGGGTTTCGTCGTGTCTGCTGGCAGGTGGCGGAATGCGAACCGGACAGGTAATCGGCTCCACCAACCGCTTCGCCGAAGAACCCGACAGCCGCCCTATTCACTACAAGGAAGTGTTCGCCACACTCTACAAACAGATGGGCATCGATATTTCCAATGTTCCCATTTTAGACGAGGCAAATCGTCCGCATTATCTATTCGATGGCGTCGAACCGATTTCCGAATTGGTCTAAACCCCCGAAATTCGATTCCACAGCCGCCTTCCACTTTGTACGGGAGGCGGTTTTGTTTTATGTTATGAGTGCGAGTCAATTACAGAATATAGTCCGGGTACAAGAACGTACCCGTCTAAAAAACAGACGTCCTACGGACGGTGCAACTGTGAGGCGTCAATCTCCGTTAAAAATTTGTTGCGGTTAACAGAATAACCGCAACATCCTTTTTTTCCCGCTAAAACCTCAATTGAAGGCATAAACTTCCAAATGGTTCGTCCGCAGGACGTCTGTTTTTTAGACGGGTACGTTCTTGTACCCGGAACTCACTTACCTTCTACTCCTTATGCCTCTTCCCTCTTCTCACTTGCCCGGATCGACGAGGAAAATCACGCGGTATTTGTCGAGAAAGCCGTCCTTCTCATTCAATTCCATCAGGCGATCCGCGTCGGAGTCGGAAATCACCACGTCGGTATGGAAACGTCCGCTGGCGCGTCCCGACGCTCTCAAAATAAGCGGATTGTTGCCGGCGCGGGAGTCGTTTTGCGCCTGTGCCATCGAAGTCGCATACACGACGATCCCATGCTCTATGACGTAATCGGGATCGGCGTTGACGGTTCCCCACACCTCCGAGCCGTCATCATGGCGAATTTTCGGCGACATACTGCGGTCAATATCCATGCCCCGTGCATCAATGATCACGCCCGTAATCCGCTTATCCCCTCGCGGCTTGCGAATTTCTGTTTGCGGAACAGGGCGCGTGCGCGGTTCGACCTTGATTTCCGGCAAAATTCTTTCAGTCGGCGCTTCATCGAGATCGCTCTCTTCGCGCCGATTGATAATTTCAGGAATGAACACGCTTGCAATACTCTGATCGCCATATAATGGAGTCGATACGGTCACTTCGACAATGGAATTGGCTCCCACCGGAATTTTCCGCTCGCCTACAACCTGTGCGCCCCGAACAAGCCCTGTGATTTCCGCTTTGATCGTGGTATCCGCTTCGAAATCTCGCCCTACCGTTCGCGCATCAATTTTGACGAATTCAATCGCCATCAGCAGATTCGCAATGGCATCGTACTTGGCATATTCTGCGGCGGACAAATACGCTTTGGCTTGGTTCGGCTTGCGGTTGTCAATGGCTCCGCGCCCCGTTGCCGTAATGACGCCCTTGTTCCAGTCAATGCGGGCTTTGTCGGTTAGACGTTCGCCATCCTGCTTTTTCTTTTTGGCGGCGAACGCGGCGGCATCGAAGGGAAACAGCGCGGCAACAGTGAGAATTCCGGCACAGAGCGTGCGGCGTGAAAGAGTTTCGTTGTTCATCGTTTGACCTCATTTTTGGCGGTGCAGACGATACGCGCCCCGCGCCCATTCTGCACAGAGAGAATTGCTTTGTCGAGAGAAAGTGCGGCAAGTCTGCGCCGTACTCCCTGCGTATCCAGCCGTGTCGTAAATCGTAGCGTAAATTGTTTGTTGACAGTGGTTGTGCCGATCAGGCGTACAAAACCGCGCATTTGGCGAACCTGCTCTGTCAGCAGGGCGCGTTGATGAGCATTTAGTCCCGTCACCGTTACGTGAAGCGCGTGACCCTCTTCACGCTCGCGCACCCAGCGCACCATGAGGGTTTGAGTGAGAGAAGCCGCCGACCCTTCCAGCAGAGAGTGTACGGCATCGCTCGCCGCTTCCGTTTTGGCATCGGTATCGGAGACAAAACTGCGTCCTGTCCCGTCCGCTGTTTGTATAAGAAGGGTCTCCTCGCTCGCCTCCGAAATCAGCCGAAGCGTCAATTTGGCGCGGCACGCCCCAACATGATCCCCGACCCCGAACGGACTATCGCGGCTTCCTTTTTTCACCGTCGGAACGATCTCCAACTGCCCAATGATCGAGACCTCCGCATGACTGCCCGTCGTAATCTCGAACTCCCGCGCTTTGAGATAGGACAGCAGAGCGTTCCGAACGGTTCCGGCTTGAGTATCGCCGACGATTTCAACGCGGAGACGCGGACGCTCCAAATCGTCATAAACATCTTTGATATCCGACAACTTCTGAATTACCGGCAACAACGCCACTTCCGCCCGAATTTTGATCCGAAGCACGCGCCCGTTGCCTATCGTCTCGATTTTGCGGCTGTTCGGAACGCGCTCCCATTTGCGTATGAATCCCTCGGAGCGAGCGCGAAGCGTTTTCTCTTCAATCTCAAAGTCTCGCCCTATGGAACGCGCCCGCAAAAAGACTCCGGCTGCCTGCTCGACAGCGTTGCGCTTCGCCTCCCAAATCGCTTCTTCTTCGGCTGCTGCTATATCACTGTCAACCGTCGCCACACCTTCAGCCGTCACCGTAAGCGTGTCGGCGGGGTTCGCCTCTTGTGCGCGTATCGGCACACTCAAGGCGACCCAAATTCCGAGCATTCCCACCAGATTCCGCCACAACGCAAATTTCAATGCTCTTGCCCTACCAGAAAACAGACCGCCCAACGCGACAGAAATCGCCCGCGTTCGTTTGCCGCCAGAATCTTCTCGGCAGTCCGAGCAGATACCACAAGGTCACCTTCGAGTGAGCCGGTCACATCAATGGCACGAATGATCAAAGGTCGGCTTCCAGCGCGATTCGCCTTTGGAGCCGATTCGTGGTATGACGCCATTCCGTTATCGAGCAAAAAGTCATAGTCGGGCAGATGGCGGGCATCGGGATACAGAACGCGCCCGTTCTCGTCCACAATGCGCGGACTCATACAGCGTTTCAAGTTCAAATCCGTCGCATCCACGATCAAGCCCGTATACGCATCGGCGTCGGCTTCACGTGGAGCCGTGCGGCTTGAGAGTGTCAAAGGGGCAGAATCCAGCAGACCCATCTGCTCCATAATCGCCCCGACAAACGCCCATGTCGCCTGTTCTCTGGCACGAAGGGGCTGCGTCGCATTCCACAGCCCTTGCTCGATGGCGGCGGCAACAAACGGATTGCCCCACGCGGGAATCGCGTTGGCATCGGGCGGCATGGCATCCGGCAAGTTATCGCGATACGAGGCGACGATCCCCGGCTGCACTGCCACCTTGACCAGAGACGCCAACGCCCGCAATCGCGTCACGGGTGCTGTCGGCTGAGTCAGATTGATCGGGTTCTCGGTTTGGCGCGTCATTGACCGTATGACGCGGCTAATCAATGCGGACAGTTCGCGCTCTGTCAGCACTTGATTGGGACGCGCCAGCATGGGAATCAATCCCTTCTCACGCAACGGCGTCAAGCTGTCATCGAACGGTTTATGGGCAGAAAATCGCGTTGCCTCTTCTTCTGTCGAGGCAATATCAGCACGATGCCCGATTTTGGTTTCCTGCTCCTCATCCAATTTCAATTCCGACCCTGTAAGGCGTTTATGGAACAGGCGAGCCAGACGGTGGGAAATCGAAAGCAAATCGCCTTTGTCTCCCGACACACTCGCCGCGCCTCCCGCAGACAGCCGCCCCGTGCGAACATCGAGCAAGCGGGCGTTGACGAAAATTTTATTCTCGCGTATTAAAAAACTACCGACAAGCAGCCGATCAGCACTCACCAATCGCCCCAACTCTTTGATCTTCTTGGGTTCGGTCAATCCTGTCGCTTGCAGTTTTAATTCCGTGAACGCCTGCCGAATCTCGGTACGCTCGACAAGGCTCAAACTCGACGACTGCGCCAAATCAGTCAGGACAGAATCGGCAATGAACCGCCCCAACTCTTTATCATTGCCAGTGAAGTCGGCAACCGCAATCGTCATGGTACGTGCATCGGCGGTAACCGCGTGATTTTTTTGAGCAAATAGGGGGAAAGAGAACGTGCAGAGTGCAATAATAGCGCACACTGCTACAATATGGAGACGAGACATCGCAAGCCCTCCTCACAACTCACATCCGTGCGAAGAATTTCTCGCACTATTCCTGTAACGAATCGCGTCGGCAATCGTTACAGAAGATTTTCGGTTTAGCAAAGAATTTTTTTCAGCCAATCTCCGAGAATCTCTTTGGAGAGATGGCAGGGATTTTGCAAAAAAAAAAGATGATAGGGTTCGACAAGATTCACGTCATAATAACGGTGTGGTTCGGAACCACAATCCCCCCGAACCGATTTTCTCATCAGGAAAGGAATTACAACTCATGCGTTCTGTATGGACTTGGCTTCTGCTCTGCATCGCGGCACTCGCACTGGCGGGTTGCGGCGGCGGAGACAGTAATAACAATCAAAATGTGACAGGAAATGTCACGATGGGCGTCAACTGGGCGGCACGTAGCCGTAATGTCAACGCTCCCTCTTCGGCGCAATCGGTAACTGCCACCATTGTTACTGGCTCAGCGCAGAATACGGATGTTGTGGTAAGTGCCAACCGCAACACCGCCCCTGCCGCTTATACCGAAACCCTCACTTTCCCTGCATCTGTTCGCGCAGGTCAAAGAACAGTCGAAATTCGCTTCTATGCGAATACGAGTGGAACGGGTGCAGTTGTTGGGACAGCCTCCACGACACTCAACGTCGTTGCAGGAACAAACAGCATCGGCAATGTGACCACAACCAACAGTATTACCTCTGTCTCTATCGCACCCAATCTGACACTGCTTGCGGGCTTGAAGCAAGACCTCAACGTGACGGCACGCGATACAGCCAATAATATCGTCGCCGTGACGCCCGGCTCCATCCTCTATAATGTGACGGCTGGCAGCGGCAGTGCGCGAATCGTAGAGGGTCAAGTGGAAGGTGTTGGAGCGGGAACCGCAACGGTCATCGCCACCATTGACGGCATCGCGAGTACTTCCACCACCATTTCGATCAGCCCCCAAATCACACGGTTGCAGCTATTAGAAAACGGTGCGCTTTACGGTAAAATTCGATTGCGTCTCAAGGGCATTGGTGCGACAACGGATACTCTTGCCATTCGGATCGGTACTGTCGCAGCGACCACAACAGCGGTTACCTTTACTGACGCAAACGCTCCCGCAGAAAGTTCAATACTCGGCGGCGCAGTAGACTTTGTCGTTCCCGCAGGACTTGCCGCAGGAGCGCAAGCCTTGATCATCACCGTCAACGGGGTTCCGTCCCTCGGTCTGAGCGTGGGTGTTTCCAATATCAACCCCCATGCGGTTTTCACACTTGCCAACGGCAGCAAATTCGTGGCAGAACTGCGCCGCGACAAAGCCCCGAACACCGTGGACAACTTCACAGGATTGGCAGCGGGAACCAAAGAATGGACGCCCACTTACCTGTCGAATACTGACGGCAGCTCAAAAACAGCCGGACCTGCTCAGAATACTCCCCTCTACGACGGAATCAAATTCCATCGCGTGACCAATATCAACGCATCCGCTCCCACGACCAAAATTGTTCAGGGCGGCGATGCGATTACCAAGCAGACCACTCCCCCCGCTGACTGGACAGCAGGAACCGGCAACCCCGGCTTCCTCATTCCCTTCGAGGCGAACGATCTGCTGCACGAAGACGGTGCGCTTGCTATGGCGCGAAGCCAAAGCCGCGACAGTGCTGGTTCACAGTTCTACGTCACCGATGGCGCACATGATTTCCTTAACGGCAATTATGTCGTCTTTGGGAGAGTGGTCGAAGGTCTGACGATTGCCAAAGGCATCGCTCAAAACGACGTACTTCAATCCGTTGTGATCAGCGGCAAACTCGATAGTGCTGTTCAGTAGTTCGCTCCTGCGGTGGAATAAATTCCCCGCGAGGAGATACGCAATGTCCGTCTGTGCGGACAATCCCCCATCGCCATCCCTCTCCTCTCAGGAGAGGGGTCGGGGATCAGGAAGGAATTGAGTCTCCCC
>CAZPZP010000030.1:0-6901 GCA_964591025.1 uncultured Chthonomonadaceae bacterium | reverse complement strand
CATCCCTCTCCTCTCAGGAGAGGGGTCGGGGATCAGGAAGGAATTGAGTCTCCCCCTCTTCGGCGATAGGATAGCGGCTGTACACCAAGACCAGAGACACCCAAAACCACCAGTAGAGATTGGTAAACAAAGGCGTTCCTGCAAACGTGGCACAAAACAGCAGAATGGCGACTGCCGAGACACGCCGCCGAATCAGAAACACAAACATCATGCCGAGAAAGAAAATCGTCCCGACCGCTCCAAGAAACTCCAGTAGGTAGGCGAGTCCATTTGTGACCCCCGCACCCATATCGTAATTCCCCAATCCCTTGCCCATCACCTGAATCATATCGGGCGACTGAGCATACCCCGCGAACCCACTTACCAAACGCTGATTGCCCGACGGATCATCGAACGGCTTGAGAAACCGCAGACGTAGATACAGCGAAATGGGCGTTTCCACCGCAAAAACCAACGTCGCCAATGTCGGAACCATCACGCTGAACGCCGCACTGAACAGAATAGCACTGCGCCGGTCATATAGCGCACTCACAACTACCAACAGCCCCAGCAACGCCATTCCGAGAATCGAGAGGCTGATGACAATTGTCGCCGCCAGCAGAAAATCGAACACACGCCATCGAAACCGATTTGCCAAAAGACGCGCCGACAGCCCCATATAGATGAAAGTGGCATAGACCGCCGGTTCCGCAAACAGCCCCGTAAACCGCACCAAGTCCATATTTCGTGCGCTGAACGTATTGCGGGTCTGCAAACCGGAAACAGGCATGATATAATCCAGATACGTTGTCGTGCCGAAGAAGTACAGAACTTGAACCACCCAAAAAGCGAAATGGACGACAAGCAGCAGATTGAGAACCCGGAACAAGATTTCTCGAAAAAGCCGGTTGTCTTCACGCAGCACGACGTTCAGAAATACGATAATGCCCAAACTCATGCCAATCGCCGCTTTGAAGAACACTCCCCCGAAGGCGAACCAACCCCATAACGCACTCAAAAAATAAAATGTGATGAGGATCAGCCCGAAGCCTGTTGATTCCAATTGCGATTGAATTTTGCCGTCTTTAGTGCGACGTGGAAAAAAGAACACCAGCGGCTGAAGCAGAAGCATTCCCAAGACAGGAAACGGCGCAATCCCCGCCGACACAAAATAGAAGTCGGTCAGAGAAAGCAGAAACACCGTAAAAAGCATTCCTGCCGCCAGTACTTTCTGAATCAGCGGGAGTTTCGCTTTCATTTTGTTTCGACAGGGGGCGGAAGGGGAGCCGCCGCATTCTCAGGGGCAGCAACCCCTGTCTCTATTCGCAATGCCAGTGACAAATAGGCAAATCCAATCCAAACAGCGACGGCTCCAATTCCCACAAACAACGAAAGTATTGACGCCATTCCCAAGCCCGGAACACCGTACCGCGCAGGGCGGGCGTTGTCAATAATCACCATACGGTTTTGTGCGGAAACCATCGAAAGCCGCATTTCGGCATAGCGGGCAGACACGGTTTTCAGGGCTTCGAGTGCCAGCATCACTTCATTTTTCTGGGTCTCATAATCCGCGAGTGCTTCCCGCCCGAACTGGAAATTCTTTTCGGCACGGCGAATCTGCTCGATCACTTTGTCATAACTCGCCTGTACGGTTTTGAGTTTGATCCCTTCGGAAGTTTGTCCTCGCAGATACGAATCTTTCTTCTCTTTGAGATTTTTATCCGCCAGCGCAAGGGCTTGTCTGGCTTCGATCACGCGAGGATTCTCATCGGCAAGCATAATAAGCAGACTGTTAAGCCGACTGCGTGCCTGATTCACTTGAGCGCGTGCAATACCTAAAAGGGGGTCTTCATCAGGCATTTGCTCCATACTGTTCGGAGAATTTTCGATCAGGGCTTTGGTGGCTGAACGCGAAGTTCTGAGGGCTTCAAGCTGTACCTCCAACGACCCGCGCTGAATATAAAGCTGTTGTATCTCGCTTCCCGCCGTTGCCGCTGCAAGAGAACCGTTTTCGCCGACCATTCCTGCCGGTGCAGTCGTCGTTTGGGGCGTTGTCATTGCGGACGCCACGCCTCGCGTTCGCGCCCGCACGAAATTCTGCAATCCTGCCACCGCCCCGATATAGTTTTCACGTTGCAGCCGGACTTCGCTTTCGGCTTGCCGCAGCAAGGTCGCATCGCGATCCGTATCGCTGTTTTTGAGATAGACAAGCAGTTCGTGCGCGTAGGCATTGGCGATATTAGCGGCTTTTCGGGCGGCTGCCTTGCGGAAATTGCCTTTGCTGCTTTCCATTCGCGCCGGACCTTTGAGGGTGCAGGTGACATTGATCAAGCCGTCATTGAGGTTTTCTTCAACCTTTATCGCCTTCTTGACTATCTCAACGGCTTCTTCGGGCGTCTCCAGTTTGTAAAATGCCTGAATGCCTTCCTGCCGCTCGATGATCTCCGCAAACTTGCGGCTTTTGAGAACGCCAAGATACGATTGCTTGCCGCCCCCTAATCCTGCCAGTGTTGCCAAAGGCGAACTCGGTCCTTGCGACTGCATCAGTGAAAAACTGACCGTCGAACTGAACGTCTGTGGCATGACAAACAGGTTATAAATTAGCATGGCGACGACAACCAGCAAGAACACAACGACAAAACGCCGTTTCCCTCGCTGAATCACCTCCAGCATGAGCCGTCTATCAACTTTAAATTCGGCAAGGTCTCCATTGAGACTGCCATTGCCGTTACGTGAATCTGGTGTCATAAGTCACTCAAGTAGGTTCTTGGGTCGGTAGGTCATTGGATTCGGGTACAAAAACGTACCCGACTCAAAAATAGGCGTCCTACGGACGCAAATCCCCAATGGCAACGTGATCGCTCTCAATAGGGATCACCTAACAACCCAATTACCCAATTACCTCGTTTTATAAGCCAAACAAGCGGAACATCAACGCGGTACTCGTCAGAGAACGGAACAGCGAGTCGAACGCATTGGGTTTGGAACCGATTCGTTCGGAGAGGACACGGTTCGGAACCAGAATCAGGTCGCCGGGGCGCAATGTCTTGACTTTGTTGATAGGCAAGGTTCCCCCGTTGCGCCGCAGAATGACGATATTCTTTTTCTCGGCATCGGGAGCGAGACCGCCCGCCTGTGCGAGATAATACTCGATGCCTTCCCGTTCGCGGTAGAGAACCCCCCGTTGATTGAGAACCGCACCGCGCACCGAAATCGTTGTCGGGATTTCAGGAACTTCAATGGTATCGCCGTCCATGAGTTGAATATCGGCATCACCGAGCGGGCGTTTCATTGCGTCGGGTAAGTTGATTGCGATGACTCCGTTGGGTGTTAGTTCGCGGTCAGTGAAGTTGCGCGGGCGCGTCACCGTTTCGCGTTTGGAGAGTTCACTGGCAAAGACCGCTCCTGCCGCGTTGGCTTGCGGGGCTTGCGACATTCCGGGAATGGAGAGCGCACCCTCCTGAGTCACTTGGCTGAGAGCCTGTGCGCGGGCAATATCCGACTTCGCGAGTGCGCTGCGATATGCGCCGTCGTTGAACAGATTGAAGAGTTCGCTGATCGCTTTGACCAGTTCGGCTTGTCCCGGCGAATCCAGCAGTTCGGGGTCACGGAAGAACGCCGCGCCTTCGGGGAAGGCTTCGGCACGCATTCCGCCCGCCTCTTTGATCGCATCGGACAGGCGCATATTCTTGCTCGTCAGAACAATGGGACCCGGCTTGTTGACCGCACCCTTGACGGTGATCGTCGGAACTTTGTCCACAAAACCGCCCGTGCCTTGAATGGTGACCACATCGCCATCATCGAGAACCACGTCGTCATGGGGCGCACACCGTCCCTGCGAATCGAAGGCAATGGTCACTTTCTTGGAGAAGTCGGCATTCACTCCGTCGAGGATACGCCGCGCATGAGCCACTGTCACTTCTGAGCCGGCTTTCGGCGTAAATCCGCCCGCGATCCGAAGCAGTTGAGAGAGTTTCATCCCTTCGCCGCGCTTGTAGATGCCGGGCGCGTTGACGAACCCCTTGATATGAACGATGCCATCGGGAACAAACTTGGCTTCACCAACTTTGTAGAGGGACAGCAGATCGTTGTCCTCGATCATCACATTATGCTTCGGGTTGTCTTTGAGGGCTTCGGAAATGTTGATCTCTTCGTATTTGGTTTTGCCGTCGCCGTATTGGTGCATCAAGATCGCATTTTCGAGGAAAGCGTCGGGTGTCGGACCTCCGACTTGGCGCAGAATGTCCGCGACGTGCATATTTTTACTGCGCTCATAGACGCCGGGAAACTGCACCGCCCCGCGCACTTCCACTTTGCGGAATCCGGTAAAAGCGATCTGCTGTCGCGTATAGAGTTTGAGCCGATCCCACCGCTTGAGTTCCATGTTCTCCTTTGGGTCTTTGGTGAGAACTTTGGTCAGATCAACGGTAACGAGGGTTGTCGTATTGTCAGGATTCCAGCGATACAGTTCCGCCTGATTGAGAGATGCTTCGCTCAGTGCGCCGCGTGCCGCGATCAGCAGATCGTAGATCGTCATGCCCTCGTTGATGGCATAATCGCCGGGCGACTCGACGGCTCCCTCGATGGTGACTTTATTGACGACCGTTTGCCGAACGGAAAAGACATCCACGCTATCTCCGTCATACAGTTCGAATTTTTCGCCTTCACCGGGCTTTTTGACGTCCACCGTTTTGAGGACACGCGAACGCCCCGGATCAACGGTGTTGACCTGTACGCTCTGAATGACACCGGAGGGCTTGATCCCTCCTGAGTAGCGGATCAAATCCGTGAGATTCTCGCCCTCTTTGAGTTCATAAATGGCAGGAGTACGGACTTCGCCCGCCAAAGTGATGGTCGACTCACGCGGCGGCACATAGACGGTATCGCCATTTTGCAAGCGAATATCGTAACTGGTTCCGTCTTTCTTGATATTGCTCCGCATCATCTGATAAAAGTCGAGCGTACCGATAATTTTGCCGTTGCGGTGGACTTCGATACGGCGCAGTGAGCCGTCATAGGTGGGACCGCCCGCCGCTTGCAGCAGATTAAAAGCACTTGCCACTGCGGGAAGGGTGTAGGGACCCGGCTCGAAAATATCACCTCCCGCATTGACGGTAATGGTTCGCAGTTCGCGGAGGCTCACGGTCACTGTCGGGTTCTTGTAGAGTTTTTTGAGACGCGCCGAGATCGCCTTTTCCGCTTGTTCAAGGGTCATTCCCCGCACAATAATGCGTCCCATGCCTTCGATATCAACAGCCCCTTGTGTGTCCACATTGAGATTGTTTTCGCGGCTTGTCAGTGTCGGAGCAGAATAGCGGACGGTCAGTTTATCGCCGGGAGCCAACTGATAAAAACTGGGTGCGCTTGCGGCGACATTACGGAAAATCTGGCTGAGTGGATCAGCGACATTGGTAAACGCATTGAGCGAACTGCTGTCAACATTGGTACGCGGTCTGCCATTGGGAGCCGCCCCAACGCTGCTGAGGGTCATATCTCGCTGAACCGCGTTCCGTCTTGCTGTATCCTGTAACATTCGCTCGCGTGTTGTGAGAGAACGAGGAGAGTAAATATCGTCCTCTAGCAATGTCGGGCGGGATTGGCGCGAATTAAAATAAAGGGTATCGACATCTTGATCACGCAGAGAACGGCGACGGCGGGCGTCGTTCTCATAGCCCGTGTCATTGGTCTCAATAGGATAAGCGTATTCGTCCTCTTCGCCTATCATCTCATCGCCATACTCATCATAGTAGGGTTCGTCCATCGGATCGAGCGGTTCCCCGCTCCGGCGGCGAAGCAGTTGCGGATCGGCTCCGGTGGCATCACGATCCACATTGGTTCGGCGGCGTTCGGTGCGTTTTTCGCCGAATGCGGGGGCAATCACTTCGCCCGGTTTGGCGCGAAAAGGAACATCCGAAATGGGATAGCCGTCCCTATCGAGACGCACTTTGCCTTGATTGGGCTGCTTTCCGTCGGGGTTGAGCGGCGAATTCGTCATGGAGTCGCGTCCCTCACGATAGACGGGACCGTAGGAGCGATTTGTGTTCGCTGTTCGGCGTTTGCTATTGTCTACCGCGTAGAGGCTTTGGTAGTAGGAACGGCGGGCAAGGATCAATTGACGGGTCGGCTCAAAAAAGTAGTATCCGAAGTACGGCAGCTCTTCCGTCTTCTTTTTGGCGTCATCGCGCACATCGCGGGGCGTTTCGCGAAAGTTGCCGAAATCGGGACGCCGAGTATACTCGTCAGCCGTCCGGTTGCCACGCTTATCGAAGGCTTTGGGGTTATTGCCCGTCCCCGTCGCCGGATCGAAGATCACGAGCGGGTTCGGCGGAGGCGGGGTCGCTTTGGTTTTCGCGTTGCGGTTAGTGGGTTCGGTATCTTGAGTTTTGTCTTTATCCGTTTGCCCTTGCCCATTTCTGTCATTTCTGTCAGTGGGAGCCAGGTCCTGCGGATTTTGCTGTGCAAGTGAGAGAACAGGTAAAACTTGCAAGGTCAACATAGGGACGAGTGGCAAGAGAATTGCCAGACGCCGACGACGGAAGAGGCGGTTGGTACTCATCGGTAAATCACTTCTCCTTGCGCCCGATTTGGGGCGCGGCACAATTTCGGGGAGAAACTGCAACAAAGGGGGATCGGTATTGTTACCAGCGAGTATACCCTATTCTTGGAATGGCAAAATAGTCAACACGATCAATCTTCCGACGAAACGTAATTGCCGAAGTTTTGTGCAGAACTCCGAACGTGCAACACTCTGATTGTGTCCGGCTCAAATATGCAAAACAATATCCGATAGGAAGTACGTCCCGGTCGGTAAAGTAATTGACGGACTGCAATATCAGGGAAATCGTCATTTTCGAGTGCAAGGGGACAACGACGCGGAAATGTCTCTAAGGAAGCAATTGCGTCCAATAATCCCGAATACTAG
>CAZPZP010000029.1:0-14988 GCA_964591025.1 uncultured Chthonomonadaceae bacterium | reverse complement strand
ATTGTACACCGTATCCCGTATCTGGCGGTTGGTACATAACGAAGAGCTGGAACCAATCGCTAATAGAGATGGCATTAGCAAATGAGTTAAATGCCGACTCAGGTCTGTCTTCTGATGTATGATCTCCTGAATCTGGACTGTCCGCCGGAAAAAAGGCAGAGTAAGGGTAGATGTTATCTAACCAAAACTCTCCATTTGTAGAGGTAGTAAGTGGATAAGTCGTTCCGTCCGCAGCTCTGATTCTTTGTTGTCTGAAAATGTTGCACAACTGTACCCATTGCCCAATCCCGCTTCGAGATGACCCTGAAGTATTGCGAAACCGATTAGGAGTAGAGATACGGGTGAGCCACTCCATTCCGGGCAAACCATTGTATTCCGCAATTACACCCGCGAAATTAGGCAGATAGCTTGAAAGCCGAGCATTGTAAGCGAAATAGTAGTAAGGTATCCAAACTTTTACCCCACAGGTAAGTGTAACCGTCTCGATCTTGATATTGTTCTTATAGACATCTACCGTGCAAGAGACATTGTCGTTCCCATCGCGTCGCCAGTACCATGTTGGATTGGGCAACACCATATCGGCGGCTGAGAGTTCAACGACGTATGCTGAACTATTATTAGAAGCAACAACATACTCCTTAAACGTCCATGAGGGATACGCCCATCGGTAGTTTTGGAATGAGAGGGAAGGATCATCGGTGAACACGTTACCGACTGCACCTTGCCCGACCAGAATTTCTTGATTGTCATTCTCATCACGGCGCGTTCCCAAAACTCTGATGCCGATGTTCGATACCTTCGCGCTATAGCGCACCGAGACATTTCCAAAGCCTATGGTGGCACTGCATGAAGCCGTTGGACTACAGGTCACTGTGAACTGCGTTCCCGGATTCTCCCTAATCCGGTATCGACTGCTTTCGCTTAGGACACTGATGCTATGAACAGGCTGATAGTAATATGTCCAATCACGTTCTGTTACGACTTGCTTTGCGTTGAGACCATTATCGGCGGCGACTTGAGGATTGGGATTGCCTTGGGGAACCTGTGCAACCGCTTCTGCACGGCTGTACTCACTCAGCAATACCGATGCGGGAGGTTGCTCTCCTGTATAAGCGGGTTGCCAAGTAAAAGTAGCGGTAATAGCTCCTGAGAGTGTCGCATTGCTGATATTGTTCTGGATAAAGCCATAGCCGGGCGGCGGATTGTGCATTGCGTAAGAAGCAGGGGGAGTATTGGGCATCGTGCGCGTTCCACCTGTATAGGTAACCTGCCACGTTCCCGCCTCAACAGACGGAACAAACAGACAAAAAAGCGTTACAATGAGAGCGTAAAAACGCAGATGCACACCAAAACGTGAATGAACAGACACAAGAAACCTCCTTCAATACAGAAGTACAACATCAACAATGATAATGCACGAAAGAAAAGACCTTGTCCGGTCATTACTGACCCCATGATAACTATAGCATAACTCCAAGCCACTGTAAACAAAATTTATTGATAGGATACGTTAAATTTTTATTAAGGAGAGCATTGTCAACGCCGAGAGCGAAAAATAGGCGGCTCAACTCTCATACAAACTTGCTCTTCGTCAGCGTGCTATAATAACGGGGAATGCCTCGTATTCCAAGAGGCATCTGAAAATACAGCGAAGGAAACCCACCGCATTGGAAATTCTAACTGAACCACAAAGCAACTTACTCGAAACTTTTCCCAATCCCAACCCGGAGCGAGATTACCGTATTGTCCATACCACGCCGGAATTTACCTCCGTTTGCCCGAAAACCGGACAGCCCGACTTTGCAACAATCACGGTGGACTATATCCCCGACGAAGTCTGCGTCGAACTCAAATCGCTCAAACTTTATTTCTACTCGTTCCGCAATGTCGGCGCGTTTTATGAAAAAGTCACCAATCGCATTCTGACCGACTTGGTGGAACTCCTCAATCCGCGCTATTTGACCGTTGTCGGCGATTTCAATGTACGGGGCGGCTTCGGCTCCGTCATCACCGTCACCTACGAAAAAGACGAGTAGGCAACAGGGAACAGAGCAATGCCAAAACGAGCCACGCAACTACACGAAACGGACACGAAAAGCACTGTGGAGTCTCCCCGTGTTCCCCGTGGTTCAGACAAACGGAAGCCGCGCAGATTGCGACACTTTCTCAAGTTATTGAGCGTGGCATTGCTCTTTGTTGTTTTGGGCGGCTGGTATGCCTATACCCATCGGAGCCAACCGCCGAGCATCCGCAAAGTGCTGTTTCAGGGCGTAACCTATATGCGGGAGGTGCGGCAAACTCCGTATCCGCTGGTGATCCATATTGCGAGGGTGCAACTCGATGCGGAGGGAATCTCGCTTTTAGTGACGCCCGGCGACGCCAAAGCCAAACGCCCGCTCCGCGCTCAACGGACTTCGCAATTCCTCGCAAAGCACAAGGTTCAACTGGCGATCAATGGCGATTTCTTCTTTCCATGGTGGTCGAAAACGCCGTGGGACTACTACCCGCACGTTGGCGACCCAGTGGAGTTGGAGGGGATCGCGGCATCGCGTGGGACGCTCTACAGCAGGGGCGGCGAACGCTGGAAATTCCCCGCACTTTATCTGGATCAGAATAACGTCGGACGCTTCAATAAAATTCATGAACTCAAATCCTTTTATAATATCATCGCGGGAATCTATATGATATTGGAAGACGGGGCATACGTCTCGTCTCGCAAATCGTATTATAAGTCAGACCGTCAGCCGCGCACCGTCATTGCACTCGATAGAACGGGGCGGCAGTTGATTTTGTGCGTTATTGACGGGCGGCAGCCGAATTACAGCGAAGGCGCGACCATTGAGGAGACGGCACAGATTCTGCTCAAGTATGGCGCACATGATGCCCTGAATTTGGATGGCGGCGGTTCGACAACCATGGTGATGGAGAGCGACAACGGCAAGCCAGTGCTATTGAACTGCCCGATAGACAACCGCATTCCCGGACGCGAACGCTCTGTCGCCAATCACTTCGGGGTTTTCGCCAAGCGGTTATATGAAATGCCGAAACCATAACACAACCTCACTCCCGACCCCTCCCTGTATTTCTCTGTTATGCCTGCGGAGAGGGAAGCATTTGGCGTTGAGACTCTCCCTCTCCTGCGAGGTACGAGCGAATTGGGAGAGGGGGTTGGGGGGTCAGGTTTCTTGCTCAGTTCATCATTCGACGGCGGTTTGTGGCTGTCTTTGTCCAGTCCAAGTCATAAAATCGGCATAGGGTATAATAGACCTCTTGCAGAAGTCGGGTACAAGAACGTACCCGACTCAAAAACAGCCGTCCTGCGGACGAAATTCCCTGCCTCCTTGAGAGTGCGAAGCACGGCACGGCGGAACGCCCCCGTCTGAAGAATTTATTCTGCTGGACTCTTGCAAGAGGTACAATAGACATATCCCTTAAGAGAGAGTTTTTATGCAAGCATTGGTAGGTTTGACAACAACAGAATTAGGCGATGTCGCACAGACGTTGGGACAACCAGCGTATCGCGGCAAACAGATCGCGGCGTGGATTTACAAGCGCGGTGCGGAAACGGTTGCCGAGATGGGCGATCTACCCAAAGAGTTGCGCGAACGCTTGGCGGCGGAATACGTCGTCGGATTGCCGGAAGCCGCGCACCGTGACGTATCGTCCGATGAAACCGTCAAGTATCTCATGCGTCTCCAAGATGGCGAAACCGTTGAGAGTGTCTATCTGCCCTATCCTGAGCGTGTTTCGGTCTGTTTGTCCTCTCAAGTGGGTTGTGCAGCCGGGTGTCGGTTTTGTGCGACGGCGCAGGGCGGTTTCGGGCGCAATTTGACGACTGGCGAGATTGTCGGGCAATTGCTCCGAATGCAGCGCGATACCGAGCGGCGCGTCTCGCACGCGGTCTATATGGGCATGGGCGAACCGCTGTGGAACTACGAAAACGTGATCAAAAGTCTGATCGTCTTGCGTGATGAGGTGGGAATGTCGCTGCGGAACCTGACGATTTCAACTGTCGGCGTCGTGCCGGGCATTGTCGCGTTGACAAAGGAAAATCTGCCCGTGACACTCGCCTTATCGCTTCACGCGCCCGATGACGAACTTCGCGCCGACCTTATTCCGACAGCCCGCAAATGGAAGTTAGAGGAGATACTGGACGCCTGCGCCGAATACGCGCAAACGACGGGGCGCAATCTCACCTTCGAGTATCTGCTCATCGGCGGCGTCAACGACACGCCAGCACAGGCGCGGGAATTGGCGCATCTTCTCCAGAAGAAGCGACTGCCCGGCAACGTCAACCTCATCCCGTTCAACTTTGTTGCCACACCGCAGGGTTTTCAGCGTCCGACTAAAGAGGCGATTGCCGCGTTTCGCGTCGAACTCGAACGCTGTGGGCGCATCACGACTCAGCGCATGACACGCGGGCATTCTATTTCCGCCGCGTGCGGACAATTGCGCCGCACCGTCGCTGATCGTCTTGTATCCCTTCCGCTCTCTTAAAGGAGTATGTTATGCCTCACCCACGTTACAGCGGCAATGAAATCAGCCTTCGCGGTAAAGAGATTTATGAAAAGCAATTGCGTGCCAAGATTGAAACAGACGAGAATATCGGCAAACTAATTTCTATTGATATTGAAACCGGCGATTATGAGATAGGCAATGATCCGATCACAACGGCTGACCGCCTTTTTGCCCAACATCCCGATGCCGCACTCTACGGAGCGCGTATCGGCTACAATGCAATGTACACAATATGAGCCAACTGCTTAAAACACGATGCGCGGTAATTTTACTTGGTTACCTTGTTACGCTTGTCGGTTGTGGCAAGCCGAAGCCCGTTGTTGCCGAGAAGCCCAAAGAGCAAGCCAAAGAGTTACAGGAACTCAAAGGGGCGATCACGGGAACGGGTTGGCATATCCCATGGAGTGTGCGCGACCCGAAAAATCCGAATGGCAAGCCCGTCAAGGTCTTAATTGCAGACGCCGAGCAGGGCGCACTCAAAAACGATGATGGCAACCTGCGCGTTGTCCTGCAAAATGCCCGCGTCAAACTGTTTCGCGACGGGACGCCTACTGCATTTATAGACGCGAAAATTTTGTCCGCCAATCGCGACGATCATTCGGTTATCGGAACCGGGGGCGTTGTCGTCAATTCTTTGCAGAACCCGCCGAATACCATTATCAAAGCCGAGAAAATGGTCTGGAATACGGACGAAACCAAAGTCATCGCCGTTGGCAACGCGCAAGTGTCGCACCGCCTGAAAAACGGTACGCTCACGACTTCAAGCGGCGGGCGGGTCACCTTCGATACCCAATTAGAGGATATAGCGATTGAATAGAGCAGTCCCCCTCATCGCGCTGATACTGGCATTGTCTCCCCTGAGCATTCTTGCTCAGAAGAGCAATGTGCCGCCTGTCCCGAATGAAACCAAAAAGATGACATTTGGCAATGTTGCAGTCACTGGTCACAACAAATTCAGCGGAAACTTTCGGGAAAAAATGCGTTTCGCGGGATCGAACACGCTTGTTACGGTCACGGATAAACCGTCGCGCAGTCTACTCAAACTTCATGCCGATACGATAGAACTCAAAATGGGTAAAAAAGAGCAGGTCGGCGTAATTGATATGACGGGCAATGTTCGATTCAATGCGGTGCAGACGCTGTCCGATGGAACCAAGCGCACACTCGACGGAACCGCAAGCAATGGCGTTTATTCTCCTGACTCCAAAACCATTGAACTGAACGGCAGAGTCAATGCGACCTTTACCGATGAGTCACGATTGGCAGCACCCGGCACGCTCAAAGCCAGCAAAATCAAGGTCAATATGAGCAAACAACCGTATACCTATGAGATTATCGGCGGCTCTGAGACGGAACTCATCTTCGCGCCGCTCCCCAATGCCAAAGCCACGCCCGAAACCGCCCAAGTCAAGCAGGTCAAAGTGTCCGATTTTGCCAGCGGAACCTTCAAGCCCGGCGAACAAGCAGATTTCAAGGGAAGTGCCACCGTCGCCGAACTCGATTTGACCGACGGCGGCAGTGCAAAGATGGAAGGCGACAGCCTTGAAGCATCATTCGGCGGCGACAAATCCACGCTTACGAAGGCAGAAGCCCAGGGCAATGCCCGCTACAGTTTTATGCGTCCTGCTGCAAAGGAAAAACGCGAAGAGACGGCGAAAGGGAGCAGTGCGTCGGCGGTCTACAGTGTCGCGGACGAAACCATGACGCTCAACGGCAAAGTAGATGCCACGATTATTGCGCCTGAATCGCTCCAAAGTCCCGCCCGTCTGCTTGCAGATCGGGTGACTTTTCGTACGCAAAAGCCGTATCGGTACGAAATCACCAGTACGCCGGATCGCGCCCTGCTGAAATTTGCGCCCCTCCCCCCCAAAGACGAGACACCTGCCCCGAACGCCGACAGCGCGGATAATCCCTTGCGCTCGTTCGTTGCCGGAGAGATGAAAATCACGAATTTCGCGCAAGGGATATTCGAGCCGGAGAAACTCGCCAAACTCAGCGGTGGCAAACCCATTTTCGAGAGTTCCGATCCCGAAACCAAATCCAGTACGCGCCTTCAAGCCGCGCAACTGACGGCAACCTACAGCGCGACTGACCCGAAAACCATTGGCAGAACCGAAGCGACAGGCGGCGTCACGTTTGCGATTGTGCAGCCGAAAGAGAAAGACAAGCAGCAAACCGCCATTCGCGGCAAAGCCGAAAAAGTGGTCTTTCTCAATGCGCCCCAAATGCGGCGGCTCGATATGACGGGACCGCTCAATGCCGATGTGGTTGATCCGACAAATCTGGTCGAACCCGGCAAAGTCACGGGCGGCAGTGATGTGATCTTGTCAATTCTTTTTGTCAAAGATGGCTACGACTTCGAGATCGAAAGCCCGAAAGAGACCGCTGTTCTTGCGTTCAAGCCAAGAGAGGCTCCCAAAGAGGACGAGAAAAAAGGGGCGCAGTCCGCCAAGAAAACACGCTGACACGAGAATACTAATGTTGCTGTCTGCATCGTGTTGTTTTTGCGTCCGAATGGACGCTCGTCCGCAGGACATTTCAGGCGGGTACTTTCAGTACCCGATGAGGCAAGGAAAATCAATCGTTGGAAATTCGCGCCGTCAATCTGGTCAAATCGTATCGCAGAACGCCTGTCGTCAATGGCATCAGCATCAACGTCAAAACTGGAGAGGTCGTGGGGCTTCTCGGTCCCAACGGCGCGGGCAAAACGACAACCTTCTATATGATTGTGGGGCTGGTTAAGCCGCAATCCGGCAAAGTCCTGCTCGATCAGATGGAGATCACGCGCAAACCGATGTACCAACGGGCGCGGCTCGGCGTCAGTTATTTGCCGCAGGAGCCGTCGATCTTCCGCAATTTAACCGTTGAGGAGAACCTGCATCTCGTTTTGCAGGTACAGAAACTTTCGAGCAAACAGCGTAAAGAACGCGCCGATCAATTGATGGAAGATTTGCGTATTACTCACAAGCGCGGCAGTCTCGGCAAACTGCTGTCCGGTGGCGAACGGCGGCGCGTCGAAATCGCCCGTTCGCTGGCATCGAATCCGAAATTTATTCTCCTTGATGAGCCGTTTACGGGCGTAGACCCCAAAGCTATCGAGGACATCGAAGACATCATCAGGCGACTCACGAAACAAGACATCGGAATTCTTATCACGGATCACAACGTCGAGGCAATCCTTAGAATTACAAAGCGAGCGTATATCGTGGCAGGTGGCGAGGTGCGTTTCGAGGGAACATCGGATGAACTTATTAACAGCGCGGAGGCACGCTCCTTCTACTTCGGGGAGCGGTTCGGAGCAAACCGGGATGATATGGCACGCCGCGCCGCCGAAGAAGAGATACGCAGTATGAGTGCCGAATGGGACACGGAATCGGGTATCGAAGTAGAAGACGAAAACGAGGACGATAAGGACACAACAAAAGCGTGATGCGTCTCGTAGATAAATTGGTGTGGAAAGACCTCGCCGCGCCGTTCATCAATGGCTTGGCGATGTTTATGCTGCTGATTTTCGCAGCAGCCTATATGTTTCCAATGACGGAGCTTTTAGTCAAAGGCGTCCCACCTATGACGGTGGCGCAAATTGTGCTTTACAGTATGCCGGGTGTCGTCACGCAAACATTTCCGATGGCGATGCTCCTCGCAGGATTGATGGCATTCGGGCGGTTGTCAGCGGATCGCGAAGCCGTCGCGCTGTTCGCGGCGGGCATCAGTTTTCCGCGTGCCGCACGGGGCGTTTTGATTGCCGGAATGCTCGTCAGTGTCGTGGCGTTTTTGTGGAATGATAACATTGTTCCGCCCGCAAGTACCAAATTCTGGGAACTCAAAAACGAAGCCGCCAAAAACATTCGCAGTTCCAGCAAGCCGCTTACTTATAATATGTACAGACCCGACGGCGATACATTGGAGCGCGTTGTCTCGATTCAGAGCGGATTCGATGCGGCGACCCGAACTGTCAAGGATGTCTCTATCGTCCAATTCAGTACCGATCCGGCACGCAAAGGTCAGCCGGAAATTGTTCTGTTCTGCAAGCGGGCAAAAGTCAGCGACAACAAAGGCACGGACTGGACATATTACGACGGCTATATTACAACTTACGCGCCCGACCCGAAAACCGGCAAACTCAACGACTTCCTGCCGATAACCTTCGACGTGCTGAAACTCAAGCCGAACGTGCCGACGATGGGCAAAAACTTCGACGCCGTTCTGAGTTCCGAAGTGACCGACCCGAACCGCAAGAGTTTCGCCCAGTTGCGTGCCGAAATCCAAGAGGCACAGGCGCGGGGCGGCGATACACGCGGTAAAGAAGTAGACCTTTACGGCAAAATTGCTCTGCCGCTTGCCAGTCTGATTTTCGGAATTGTCGGCGCGGCATTGGGCTTGAACACACAGCGCGGCGGCGGCAAAGCGATGGGATTTGGCGTCGCGATATTTATCGTATTTATCTATTGGGTCTTCTATAATGCCATGTTCGTCGTTGGCA
Organism: uncultured Chthonomonadaceae bacterium; assembly: GCA_964591025.1. Lineage (GTDB taxonomy): Bacteria > Armatimonadota > Chthonomonadetes > Chthonomonadales > Chthonomonadaceae > CAZPZP01. Next base: position 5,987 of record CAZPZP010000029.1, on the reverse strand, counting down.
AGAATGGCGGATTGCCTCCGATGCTGGCGAGTTTTCTGGCGGATATTGTCGGGGCGTTTGTGGGCTTGATTTTGGCGATTCGCGCCTCGCGTTGAAAGGAAGAGGAGGAGAAAAGGAGAAGAGGAGACTAAGAACCACAGGGGACACGGGGAACACAGGGACAGTTCAAGAATTTGCTTTGAGATTTTTGTATTGTTTTCGTGTTTTATTCGTGTGATTTCGTGGATCATTGCATTGGTTTTTGTCTCCTCTTCTCCTCCTCTTCCGGGAGTGTACCGTTCATGTTCTGGACAGTGCTGGCTTTAATCAGTTTGGTCGTATTGGGCGGATTTATTTCCTACTATGGCGACCTGCAAGGGAGACGCTGGGGCAAAAAGCGCGTCTCATGGTTCGGCTTGCGTCCCAAATATACCGCCGTTCTCATCACCAGTCTGACCGGGGCATTCGTCGCCTTACTCAGCATTGTGACGCTGCTTCTCGTCGCCCCTGCCATTCGGAACGTCGTCTTGCAGGGCGAACGCGCTATTCAAGACAACAAAGCCCTCAACTCGCAGGTGATCACCCAACGCATCGAAAACGAGCGTGGTCTGCGTGACCTGAATACGCGCCTCGACACAACGCAGCGCGAATTCACGGGACTCAATGAACGCTATTCGCGGCTTCTGCTCGATATGGACAAGCAGAAGCGAGTTGCCAACGCTCTCAAAGCCCAAAACACGGTTCTCGACACCAAAAACGCCAAACTCAACAAGAACTATCTCACGCTTCAAGACGCTCAGAAACTTCTTGAAAAAACCTATCGGCAAGAACAAAAAGAAGTCGTTGCCCTCAAAAAACAGCAAATGATACTGGCACGATTGAACGACAAGGTGGAAGATCAGGTCAGCAATGCCGGTGAAATCAACAGCGAATTGGGCAAGCAAAATTTGGTTCTGACGCGCCTCAAAGGGGAGTTGGAGGGCAAAGTCACTACCGCACAAGACAGCCTCGCCATGCTTCAAGAGACAAACGCGACACTCAAGGGCGAAGGCGAACGCCTCCAAGAGAAAAACGCTTCGCTCATCAGGCAGAATTTGGCTTTGTATGAAACCAATCGCCGCAGTGAGGATTATAACCGCGAATTGCGCTTGAAAAACGACGGACTCGTCGTCTCGAACACCAATCTGCGCCAACAGCAGGACATCTATCTCGCCGGACTGCGCGATGCCAGTGAAACAGTCGGAGCGATTCGGCAGGGCAAGTTGATTTTGCGGGCAGGCGGAGAATTGGCGCGGCGCGTTCTGCCTGCCCATGCGCGTCCCGAAGCCGTCAAGCGCGAACTGCTCAAGTTGCTGGAAGACGCCCACTATACGGCTCTGAACTATAAAGCCGGAATCGGCGACAACGGCAGAGCAGTACGAATTATCAGCAAGCGGATTGTCTCGTCAGATGGAATCACCAATAAGAACGAAGACGACAGCATCAACGCGATTATCGATCAATTGACCGCTCAAGATGTTCCCGTTGTGATTATCGCCAACGCCATCAATAATTCTCTCGTCGGCGAGCAGGTGATCATCGAACTGACGCCGTTCGAGGTGAAACCGATATTCGAGAAAGGCGATAAAGTTGCCGAAAGTATCATTGATACCAAAAAGCCAATCGAACAAATTGTTGATGCCATTGTCGGCTTTTTGCGGCAGGATGTCCGTGCCTCGGCGATCAAAAAGGGAATTATTGCCAGCATTGACCCGGAGACGGGGACGCAGCAGGTCGGAACCGCTGTAGCGCGTGACCTCGTCGCCTTAACGGAAAAGGTGCGGAAAGCGGGCGGCAAAGTCCTTCTCTCCGCCTATTCTGCCCAAACGATGACCTCCGCCGATCCGCTTGTATTGAATTTCGAGGTCAAGCGTCTCAACAATAACGCGCCGGAAATTCTTATCACGTCTCCGGGCGGTCGGGGCAAAAAATGAGAGACGCTGACCGTCAACCGCTCCTGTTGGCGATTGATCCCGGCAGCGTCAAATGCGGCGTGGCAGTGGTTTCCGCCGATGGCGTTGTCCATTCTCGCGGCGTTGTTCCAACGGAAATGCTTTGTTCTGAATTGAGTTCAGGCATCGCCACATTCGCGCCGATTGCCGTCATTGTCGGGTGCGGCACAGGCTGCAAGCAGATGATTCGGCGTATCGAACAAGCTGCGAGTCCTCTTCCGGTTTATGAAGTCGAAGAGGCTTATACTTCCGAAGAAGCACGCAAACGCTGGGTGCAGGACAATCCGCCAACAGGCTTGCAGCGTCTCATGCCGCAGAGTTTGCGCTGTCCCGACGCTCCCTATGATGATTACGTCGCCATTATTCTCGCGGAACGCTGGTGGCGGCAACAGCACACTTCCGCACAGAATGAGACCGCCTCTTGACTTCTCGTAAGCCGCTTGCCGCTGTGTGCGGCGCGACCCTGTTTCTCTACGCCACCTATCTCACTTCCTTCGGGCTAATCCGTCCTGTTTTGGGACAAGCGTTCGGGCTGAACGAAATCACTTCGGGGCAGTTGCTTCCACCCAGTTTTCTCGGATTCATTGCCGGTGTTCTGATCGGCGGTACTGCGTCGGATCGCATTGGGCGCAAAGCGGTGATCATGATAGGCTTTGCCCTCGCCGTCGCCGGAATGATCCTCATCGGCGTGGTTCCCACTCTCGCCGGCGTCATGGGCGCGATCTTCCTGATAGGGTTTGGGTTCGGCGGTTCTCTGACAACAGCAACCGCGTTTGCCTCGGAATTGTTTCCTGAAAAGCAGGCGATGATTCAGGGAGTGATCAACAGCCTGTTCGGGATAGGCGCGATATTCAGCCCTTTGATAACGGGACATCTGTTGCGAAACGGCACGGATTGGCGCGTGATTTTCTTGGGCTTGGCAGTCCTCAACGGAGTCGCATTCGTGGCGTTGGGGACACTGCGGGTTCCGCGCAAAACTTCACCTCAATCCTCCCCTTCGCAAAAGAACGAGAGAGAGGAAAGCCCCCTCCTTGCGAAGGAGGGGGTTGGGGGAGGTTCATTGCGAACAGATTTGCTCAGTCCGGCATTTGTGCTGCTTTGTGTGGCGCAAATTCTCTATGCGGGAACGGAAATCGGCTTCTGGATGTGGATGCCGTCGCTGTTTGCGGACAAATATCCCAACGGGGCGGCATGGGCAGGGAATCTGGTCGCGATTTTTTGGCTGGCGATGACGATAGGGCGGTTCGGGTTCGGGATGGTTTCGGGGCGAATGCCGTTGATGCGCCTGAACGCGATTCTCGGACTGTTGACTGCGCTCGGTATGATCTTGACTCTGCTCATGCCGACGCCCGCTCTCGCCCTTGTGTTCGTCTTTCTCACGGGCTTGCCACTTTCGGGCGTTTTGATCATCAATATCGCGGAGACCGGCGAACGCTTCCGGCACGCGGCGGGGACAATTTTCAGCGGCTTGGTCGCGTCGGGCGGCGTGGGCGGAACCATTCTGCCCTATGCCGTCAGTGCGGTTGCGGCAGGTTATGGCTGGACAGCGGGGTTGTGTCTTCCTGTCATCGGCGCGTTCGGGATAACCGCTGTCTCGCTTGCCCTCTTGCGTTTGGACAAGCACCGCACAGAATAGCACGCCTCCCAAAATAAAACTCACGCCCTTTTCCTCTGCTTCAATTGCCCGAAACATTGTCTACGCGCCCGAACAGAGTTTGCAGCAGTTGTACCTTTGCCGGGTTCCTTCGGGCTTCATGGTGTCGCAACCCACTGACCCGCCAACTGTCTGGCTGTTTCTTTCAAGCCCTGCTCACTCATGACTTCCAGCTGCTCCTCAAATGTGCGCGGCGGGTTTTTCAGAGACGCTAAAAGTTCGCGCACGGCTTGGAGGAACGCTTCCGGTTCCTGTACCAGCAGGTTTGTCAGGAAAACATCTGGATGCTGGGCGATGATGTCATACTTCGAGAGGACGCTTTCAGGAAAATCGGATAGATTGTATGTCACAATGCATGAAGCATTCCCTGCGATTGCTGCTGCAAGAACGTGGTGATCCTTCTCATCAGGCAACACGAGCGTAGAAACAAGAAGCTCATATCCTCGACATTTCCAGTCGCCACTATGCCGGTTCATCAACTGGCGTGTGCGTTCAAGCCGATCTCGTGTCAGGTCAGGACGATTATTCAGCAGACTGCTTATCCATTCATCATGAATCGTTTCTGTCCATTTCGGTTGAAAAACAGTCTGCACGGTCAATAGCATCAAGAGATCACGCAGCACAGCAGAGTACAAAACACACGCATCGTGTACAGCGACGACCATCATTTCAACCCCATTCGCTGCGCTTCGACTGCCATTTCTGCAAAGGCGGCGAGGGCTTCGCGTTTGTAGGCTTCCTGATAGATGACAAAATCGCCGCGCCGCACCCGCCGCTCCGTTCCTACCAGATAAGAAGGCAGATCGCCGCTTTCGACCAGTTCAACGACGTACGCAAAGGAAACTCTCATCATCTTTGCAGTCTCATCAAGCGTCAGTTCATTTTGCTGTTTCTCCTGTGCTGGCTCCGTCACTTTCAGTTGAACGTAATGCCCTGCCAGTTCGTCAGAGTGGGTCAGGATTTCTTCCCACGTTCCTTCCAATTCTTTCAGTTCTTGTGCCATTATCGGATTCCTCCTGCCTCCATTATATCACAGCAGGCGTTCGCTCAATTGCCCGAAACATTATCCACGCGCCCGAACAGAGTTTGCAGCCGCTCCAAAACGGCATCGGGCAGGGGCGGCTTGCCGAACGAAACGGCGTTTTCGCGCAGATGGTCTAAATTTCCCGTGCTGATCAGGGTCAAATCCATTCCCGGCTCCCACCGAACAAAGCGATAGCCCGCTTCGGGAACACCCTCCGCGACGCCGTTTGCAAGCAGAAACCCCAGCGGATCGGCGGCATCGAACGCGCCCCGCTCCACCAAATTTTGTGAGACCAATGTCTCCATCAATTTGCTCAAGGCGTCAGGTTGACTCAACGCCCGCCGAACCGCGAACATTCCCAACGTGCCGATCTGTTTTTCCTGCGTTTTCGGGAAAACGCGCTCACGGGCAGAGGGGTTTAGGATGCTGAACCCGACCATCATCACATCCCAATAATCGTCGGCAAGGGCAAGCGTCAGAGTGCGGTGGGTCGGATCAATGATGAACTGCTCCGTGATGCCGAGAAAGCGGATTTTGCCTTCGGTCTGCAAATCGCGGAGTGTCGGGACAAGTTCTTGGACGGCATAGGGATAATCTTCCGCCGAAACGCCGTGCAGATGGAATACGTCCACATAATCGGTCTGGAGGCGCGTCAAACTCGCCATTACGCGCTCACGCAATTCATCGGCGGTACAGCGGCGATCCTGCCACTCGACACCCGCTTTGGTAGAGAGAATGACCTCATCGCGGGGCGTGGATTTGAGGGCGCGTCCGATGACTTCCTCAGTTGTGTACGATTCGGCGGTGTCAATGAAGTTGACGCCCAAATTCAATGCCTCTTTGACAATCTGTTCGGCGGCGTCCTCGGTTTTGCCCTGCGACAATCCAAGTCGGCTATGTCCGCCGCCGCCCAATCCCATCCGACTAACCCGCAATTCTGTTCGCCCTAAAACGGTATACTCCATTCTTCCCCTCGCTTTCCGCCTGTTGTTATACCTGAATCCTTGCGTAATTTTGCGGGAACCTCTGCCGTCCCTGCCGCGTATCGGTCATGCCGCAGCAATAGAAGACGCTGTGCCGATATGCAGCACAAGGGTACGCGAAGTCACTCCCGCTCTCAGCCCTGCCCGACGCGGCGACATCTTCCACTGCTCTCGCAAAATCGCTTAGGAACTGTAAAAGTATAACTTCCCGGCTTCATAGGTCAAGACAAGACAGGATTCGGGAGATTATACTTTTACAGTTCCTAAGAAGCCGGACAAGGCAAAAATCGCGACATTGAGCAACAGCATGAACGGGTAACTCGTGGTACTCGCCGAGAAGAACGCGACAATGGGAC
>CAZPZP010000028.1:0-15439 GCA_964591025.1 uncultured Chthonomonadaceae bacterium | reverse complement strand
AATGCCCGCACAAAAGGCAAACTCTCAGCAACGAGATTTGGACAGCAACAATTCATTTCGCTGGAGAGTGATCAAGCCGTTTATGGGAAAAGCGTCAGTTCGCGATACAGCGATTCGATCTTGTCCACCATGACATTGGCGGAGAAGTGTGTTGCGGCGCGTTGCCGTGCCGCTTCCCCCATCGCTAAGCGTCGGGACGGACTCGACAGCAGCGTAATCAGGGCGTCGGCTAAAGCGTCGGGGTTGCGCTCGATAAGAACGCCCGTCTCATTGTCGGCGATCAGTTCAGGATTGCCTCCGGCGCGTGTCGCCACAACGGGCTTGCCCATCGCCATCGCCTCGATGATCGCCATACTGCACATCTCATACCGCGAAGGAAGCGTCACCACGTCCATCGCGCCAAGCAGCCGTTGTACATCGTCACGGACGCCCGTAAATCGCATCCTTTCCGCTACGTTGTCTTTTGCCGCACTCTCCCACAGTGATTTCTGCATGGCAGGTTCGACAGACCCAACGCAGACGAAATAGGCATTCGGGCGAACGTCTACAATCCGGCGCATCGCCTGAACCAAAACGGGATGCCCCTTGAATTCGTCCACACGCGCAAACAGCCCGACCAATTCTGCATTCGGCGGCACACTGAGTTCGGCACGAACCGGCAGTTCCGAAAGATTGTCGGCGTGTGGAGTCGTTAGCATCTCATTATTCGCGCAAAATTCCGTACCGTTGTAGATCGTTTTGACACCCTGCGCCGGAATGCCCTGATTAACCAAAGAATCGCGGACAAAATCGGAGACGGTCACAATGCGGTTGCGTTTGCGCGGAAACAGGCGGCGATAGACCAAATCATGAGTGAGGACGTGAACTGAAGTGACGACGGGCAAGCGATTGACGAACCCCGCCATAAATCCGAGATAGGTTGCACAGGTGAGATGGGTATGGATAAGATCGTAGCGTTCGCGACGGCTGGAGCGTGCCACAGAGAGAATGGCGGGCATAAACTGCTTGCCGTGCATCGGGCGTTCGACGACAGCGACCCCTGCCGCTCGCAATCGTTCCGGCAGCCACCCGCCCGGTGGACACAGTGCCGTCACTCGATGTCCACGTTGCTGCAAGCGTTCCGACAGAACAATGACGTGTTTCTCTGCGCCGGAAGTTCGTGAACTGGAAACGATTTGAAGAATGTTCATGCAACGCGAAACGCTGGCACTGCCATGAGGGGAACAGTCGGCAAACACAGCGACCCTTTCCTATACCAGACGACGCACGGAGCAAAGGGAGGAATTCCGCACGCGCCCCAATCTGCGCTAACCAAACAGACTTTTAGACTTATGTTATCATAGCACTCAGAAGCGAGTTTTGGCAAGTGCCTCATTGCTTTTCAACTGTTCGAGTTCGGGAGGTTGAAAAGTTGCAACTCTGTCATTGCCTCTTTGAGTGGCAACGGTTCCTGCCAAAGCCATTCGACTTGAAGCCAAAATCCTTCAATTGTTGTGCTGTCGTAACGTCCCTCAGACAGCATGACTTCTCGATATGTTCCCTCGTTTGTCAATTGGCAAAAGAGAACAGTCTGCCTGTCAGGATCGATGCACCAATACTCGCGCACTCCATTTTGGGCATATTCCGCTTTTTTGTCTATATAATCACGCTCGATACCTTCGGGACTGACAATCTCAATGGCTAAATCTGCCGCACCATCAAGATAAGTACGATGGAGCCGCACAAAGTTTTCTGTTGCCACAAAAAGGAGATCGGGTTCCCGTCCTGAAGGTCTTAATGGTAAGCGCATCAAGAAGGGCGCGACGAGAATTTTGCCTCTCATTTGCAAGCTCACAAAAACATTCAACAAATTACAGAGGAAAACAACGATAGATTGATGTGGAAGTGATGCAGGCATTCGGAATTGTACCTCTCCATCGACCCATTCCGCGAAAAATGTCTCCTCACCTGCCCATTCGAGAAACTCATCGAAGGTCATGCGAAGGGAGGACGGTTTTTCGATTGTCTGCATTGTTTGCGTCATGGTCTTACTCGCTTTAGCAAGAGGGTTCTGTCTCTAGTGGGTCACTTGCTTTGAATTCCGACATAAATTCCGGCGCATCCAATCTCAAAATTATGTCGGTTACCGTGACAAATGACCCACTAGTCTGTTATTGACCTTTGAGGGCTTCCGCGCCGCCGACGATTTCCGAGATTTCACGCGTGATGCCCGCCTGTCGCGCCCTGTTGAGTTGGAGCGTCAAGGTTGTGATCATTTTTCCGGCGTTGTCCGTCGCGGAACTCATCGAAGTCATGCGCGAACCGTGTTCACTGGCATTGGATTCCAGCAACGCCTGAAACACCTGACCTTCTAGATAGCGAGTCAGCAGCGATTTAAGCAGGGCGTCGGCAGACGGCTCGAAAATATACTCGATCTGTTCGCCCGTCGGTGTAGTTTCCTCCGTCTCTTCGACTTCGGGCGTTTGGAGCGGGAGCAGCAGAATATCCGTCGGCTTAACGGTAATCGCGGTATAGAAGCGGGTATACAACAAATAGAGTTCGTCAACCTCTTCGGTCTCGAAGGCATCTCGAACGGTGCGCGTGATGTCGCGGGCTTCCGAAAGCGTTATGCCGGTATTGTTGACATTGTATTCAGCAACGACATTATAGCCGCGCCGCCGGAAGAACTGAATGCCTTTGCGCCCAACTACGTACAATTTGACACGCTCTTTGTCGTAAGGACGGAGCATCTCCACCGCTCGCCGCAAAATCGCGGAGTTATACGAACCCGCCAAGCCGCGATCAGACGTGATAATGAGAAAGCCGACGGTACGCAGAGGGCGCACCGCGAAGCCGGGATGATCGACTTTGCCGCCGACGGCTTGCGCCAAGCCGATGAGCATTTCGCGCATCGTCGTCGCGTATGGACGCGCTGACTGCACCCGCTCTTGAGCGCGTTTGAGACGAGCCGCCGCGACCATTTTCATCGCCTTGGTGATTTGCTGGATATTTTTGGCGACTTTGATTCGTTGTCGCACCTGTCGGATCGTTGCCATTTTGTCCTCGAATGGGAAGGGGACGCACAGGTCTATACAGCGTCCCACTGAATATCAATAGGATACCCGCAAGCAGGGGCAGACAGCCTTTTTTGCGGCGGGATCGGGTCTCTTTGAGTTTGGCGTCCTGCGTCTGAACTTCGAGCGCAATGCCTGCTTTCAGGCGAACAATTCTTTGTTCGCGTACCTGTTTGCCCCTCTCCGCATCATTGCCGCATTCGGGACAAACGGCGGGCAAGGGCAAACCGTCTAAGGGCAAATAGCCACAAAAACGGCACTCGTTCGGCGCGATAGGGCGCGGCATCAGCGCGTGACATTTGGCGCAGTACATCGCTCCGGGCGCATTATCCAACCCGCACTCAGCACACTGCATCTTACGCCGCCATCGGATGCTGTTCCAACCAAAGGCGCATCTGCTCTTGAGGTGCGGTCAGGCTCAGTTCTGTTGGTTTCCCTTGCCCGAAGCGTCGCCAATAGTTGACAATCGAAAGCCCCGCGAATTCGCCCGTTTCCGTCGTAAATTCTGTGAAGCCTTCTTCTGTCTCTTCACCACAGCGTTCCCGATTCCGAAAATCAGGAGGGCAAAAAGACAGAATATCGTTCTCAAGGTCATAATGAAACCACAGAGAATCGGACACAGTTCCCTCGATAATATTTATGGTGCAGACGGTCTTTATGGCTTACCTCTTATCGCGAACGGCAGAGAGAAGCGTCTCGACGAGGGCGTTGTCGGCGGCGGCGGGATCGTTCGGATAGCGGTCTGCGACGCCTTGTGCGAACTCCTTGAACTCATTGATATGAACGGCACGCCGCCCGTTTTTCTCGCTGAGATAGGTCGCACCGACAATCGCAGAGTTGTCCGCTCCAAATTCCGCCGTACAGATGGACGGCACGCCATGCTTTACACACTCGATCATATTGAGGATTTCGCCGTAATGCCCCGAAAGCCAGAATTGCCACGTCGGGCCGCTAACAGCAAGGCGACGCTGCTCCCGATCATAGGCGTCCATCACGACGGCGAACCGTTTGCCGTCTTCATCCTTAAACACGATTTTGCCTGTGGAACCGATGATCGCCGTTTCCGGTGAATCGCGTTCGCTCCAAGAACCTTCGATGTGCGCGGTTGCCCACGCTCCGGTTTTTTCGTCCTCGAATCGGATCAAAATATGGGCGTCGTCGTCTACCGTAACCTTTTGGAAGCGTCCGTCAATGATCCGATCCGGCATACGAATGCTCATTCCAAACGGTTCTGCCGCTTTGATAAAGGTCGGTTTTTTGTCCATGCCAACGACGAACCACGCCGCTCCAATCGCATGAATACCGTTGTCGAGCAAAGCACCGCCGCCGCCGTTTGCTGGGTCCCAGAACTTGCCGTTGCCTTCCGGTCCACCATGCGCCTGTGCCAGAAACATGACAATCGGTTCGCCAATCGCGCCCGCGTCCACCAATTTCTTGGCGGTATAGTAATCACGTTCCCAGAGCCAGTTTTCGTTGTGTTGGTAGAGTTTGCCGGTGCGCTTGATCGCTTCGATGAGACGCTTCGACTCCAGCCATGAGCGCGAAATCGGCTTTTCGGTCATGACGTTCAGACCGGCTTCGAGGGCGACAATGGACAGCGGAACGTGCAGGTTCGGCTGGGTGCAAATATCCACCAGATCGGGCTTGTCGTTCTCAAGAAGTTGGCGAATGTCCTCATACGTTTTGACCTCCGCAAAATCCTGCTCCAGCCGCTCTGCCGTTTCGTTGTCGCCTTTGTCGCGTGCCTCTTTGGCTTTGGTTTCATACAGCGACTGATAGCGGCGCAGTGCCAATTTGATCGCTTCGGGATCGGGATCGACAAGGGCGGTCAGTTGGGCTTGTGGAATGTGCGGATAAGCCGGAAGGTGCGCTCCGCGAAAAATGCCGCCAGTTCCGATACCGGCGACGCGCACACGTTTTTGGGTAGGCATTCGCGCCAAATCTCCTTTGATAATAGGCAGGGTGCGAGTGAAAGTGGGAATAGGCTCAGGCTGTTGCAGCTCTTCCGCAAGAAATTCGAGAAAGACGGGCTTTCCCTCAATCGTCTGGCTTCGGGGAGGACTCGGCTCCGTTTCTGCTTCTGAAACAGATGACCCCGACGTAGACGGTTCAACGAAAATCGAAGGGTCTGCAAGCAGAGCGGTCATTTCCTCATGCGTCACGCCCCCATTTGTCGGCGGGCTAAAAGGCGGGACAAGCATCTCGGCGACGACGGGAGCCTCTTCTATCGCAACAGGTGCTTGAGGTGCAGTCGTTTCCGCAACGGGTTCCGAAGGCGGGTCGAACTCGATATAGCGCACAGAACTTTCCGCGCTCTCCGGCATCTCCGAACTCAAGCCGACTTTCTTCTCCAATGCCGCCAGCATATCATCGGCATTCTGCGCGTGAGAGGTATTTGGCGCGACGGGTTGACGTGTTCCGGAAACCTCGGCACGGGCAGACGCCTCATTCTCCAACGTCCGAACTTTGCCCGCCGCCCGGTTCCAAGCCTCTTCGGTATCACTATTGCCAAACGCGCCTTCGATCACTTGCGTGCCGGAATACTGCGCCATGCGTGCCTGTAACGCGCCCGCCTGTTCGGACAAACGCGCTTCATCGGCGTGCATTCGCTCTTTGGCAGTATCAGCTTCGATGTCTGCCGCTTGCAGACGCGACTTCGCGCCCGCCAAATCGGCTTCGCGCAGTTTGCGCTCGTTTCGCAGCTGTTCCGCGAGTTGCGGTTGATTGATGCTTTCTGCCAGTGCCGCTTTTTTCTCTAAGTCGGCGACAAGAGTTTCCAGCCGCTCTGCCTCGGCTTCAAGCGTATTGCGCCGCATCACAATCTGAACGACACGTTCCCGCGCCAATCCGACGGTATTGCGGATTCCTCTGAGCGACTCCTGCAAGTCATATTTGGTTGTATCGAATGGGTCAGGCATGATTTTTAAGGGATTACGGCTTGAATTGCGTCTTGAACGCTTCGATGGCTTTGATCAAATCGGCTTCCGCGTCTTTGTCCAAATCCTTTGAGCGGCGAATCTTTTCCAGCACGTCCGGGTATTTCTCCGCCATGAACGGGTGGAATTCGTTTTCGAACTTGCGAATGGATGCGACGGGCAAGTCGTCGAGATAGCCGTTATAGCCGGCATAGATGATCGTGACCTGCTGTTCAACGGGCATCGGCTGATACTGCGGCTGCTTCAGAATTTCGACGAGACGCGCACCGCGCTCCAACTGATCGCGGGTGGACTTGTCGAGATCGGAAGCAAACTGCGAAAACGCCTGTACTTCGCGGTATTGGGCAAGGTCGAGTCGCATACGCCCCGCAACCTTCTTCATCGCGTTGATCTGGGCGGCGCGTCCGACGCGAGAGACCGAAATACCAGCGTTGATAGCGGGGCGCACACCAGAGTAGAACAAGTCCGGCTCAAGGAAGATTTGCCCGTCCGTAATCGAAATCACATTGGTCGGGATATATGCCGAAACGTCGGAGGCTTGGGTTTCGATAATCGGGAGTGCGGTCAAACTGCCGCCGGTTCCGGGAACGCGCCGGACTTCATGCGAGTCTTTATCGGGCATCTCGCCATAGGTTTTGTTCGCGTGATCTTTGCCTTCGCCGCCTTGATGAACCAGACCGTCCACGCCAACCATCGTATCAGCGGGGGCATCTTTCTTCACGATAATATAGTCTTCGCGTACTTTTGCGGCACGCTCCAGCAAGCGGCTATGAATGTAAAAAACGTCGCCGGGATATGCCTCGCGTCCGGGCGGGCGGCGTAGAAGGAGAGAGACCTGACGATACGCAGTTGCTTGTTTAGAAAGGTCATCATAAACAACCAGCGCGTGCATTCCCTTGTCGCGGAAATATTCGCCCATCGAACAGCCTGTATAGGGCGCGATATACTGCATGGGAGCCGGTTCGGAAGCACTTGCCGCAACGACAATAGTATATTCCATCGCGCCCGCCGCCTCCAAAGAACGGACGACATTGCCTACAGTAGTGGCTTTTTGTCCGATAGCGACATAGATGCAGACAACGGCGTCGGGCGTTCCCCAATATTGTTTCTGATTGATAATCGTGTCGAGGGCAAGGGCAGTTTTGCCGATACCTCGGTCACCAATGATCAGTTCGCGCTGTCCGCGCCCAATGGGAACAAGCGCGTCTATTGCTTTGACTCCGGTTTGCAGTGGCTCCTTGACGGGCTGACGTTCGATAACGCCGGGAGCGCGGGTTTCGAGGTTGCGCGATTGATCGGTGATAATCGGACCTTTGCCGTCGAGCGGGTCGCCTGTCGCACTGACAACGCGCCCAAGCAATGCCTCGCCGACGGGAACCTGAATGATGCGTCCGGTGCGCTTGACTACCGAGCCTTCGTGGATTTCAATGTCGGGTCCAAGAATAACGGCTCCGACGTTGTCTTCTTCGAGGTTGAGTGCCAGTGCGCGGACTGTCGCCCCATTAGGATCGAGAACGGGATTGCCCTTGTCATCGAGGAACTCCAGCAGTTCTGCAACCATGCAGTCGCGGAGACCATAGATGCGGGCGATTCCGTCGCCGACTTGCAGCACGGTTCCGACGCCGATCTCTTCGATCTCGCGCATATACGATTCGAGCTCTTGCTCCAGAATCGAGGTGATCTCTTCCGGTCGTATCGCCATATCAGATGCCTTCTCTCTTAAGTGGGTGATTGGGTGATTGGGTCATAAGGTCGTTGGGTCATTGAGACAATCCGCTTGAATATGCCGTGATTTTGTAGAGAAGTGGGTTTTTAATGACCCAACAACCCTATGACCCAATCAGGCTTCCTGCATCAATTTGTCGCGCAGACGTTCCAGTTTGCCGCGCACACTGCCATCAATAATCGTGTCTTGCAGTTGGACGATAACGCCGCCCAAAATATCGGCGTTGACATGATAGGTCAACTCCACTGTTTCGCCGGTGCGCTGTTGGAGGCTTGCGGTCAAATTCGTCAATTCAGCGGGGTTTGGTTCGACGGCAAAGGTCGCTTCGGCGCGAATGATATGCCGCGAAGCGTCCACCTGATCGCGCAGTTCGCGGTCAACGCCTTCGAGAATCACTTCGCGCCGCTTGTCAATCAGCAGACGCAGGAACGAGATGGTCAGTGGGTCAAGTGATTTGCCCAAGATATTGTCAAGCACACTGCGCTTTTTGCCCGCCGGAATCATCGGACTGAGCCACATCTGCCGAAAGGCGGGCGTGGTTTTCATGAGTTCCGTGATCACCGACATATCGCGTTCGACAGCTTCCAATTTTTGTGCCGACTGTGCAGAAGCAAACAAGGCGGTAGCATAGCGTCGTGCGGCGCGGAAATCGTGCGATCCAGCCATCAGTTAGGCTCCTTTTCCGGCGGTTTTGATATCGGCAACAAAATCTTTGATCAATTTGCGCTGAATCCCATCGGAGTTCGTCGAAATGATAGACTGCTCGGCGGCATCGAGAGCGGACTGCACCAGTTGGCGACGCAGCATCAGGCGTTGGCGGTTGCGTTCGCGGGACAGTTCGTCCTGCGTGCGGCGATGGATGGCTTCGGACGTGCTTTGCGCTTCGGCGATAATTTCCCCGCGCATCGCTTCTGCCTCACGTACTGCCGCGTCGATCCGTTCGCGGGCTTCGGCTTCGATAGTTTTCAGGCGCGCATCGTAGTCGTTGCGAAGATTTTGCACATCGCGCAAGGCGGTCTGCACCTGATTGTGCGATTCCTCGATACGGGACTCGCGATCTTTGAGCATGGTTTTGACGCCGGGAAGTACGAACTTCGACAGCAAAAGGACAAGCAGAACGAATCCGATGATGATTCCCAAGAAACTCTTGGGATACTCGTTTGCAAACGGTCCAAACTCAAACGGTGGAATCTCAAATTGGGCTAATACGGATGGAAACACGATGGGGTCTCCCTGTCGTGCGAAAATTTAGATTGGCGGTGAAATGAATTCCCCGCGCATTTCGGGTAATTGTCCGCGAAGGCGGACGTTGCGTTCTCAACAGCGGGGAATTCATTCCACCGCAAAAATGTCTGACAGCAATCAGTTCCGAGCGATACGTTACTCAATGGCGGTGCGGAGAGTCACCGGATTGGCTGCCGCTCCCAGTGCCTTGCCCGCCGCGCCCAACGCCATTCCGATGATACGCTGCTGCATATCGTGCATGGCTTGCGACTTCTCGCCTTCCATTTCGGCAACGCCCTGTTTGATGGCGGCGTCCGAGGTGGCGCGAGATTCGGAAATGATGCGTTCTCGCTCGTGCTGTGCCTCTTTGATCGCGGTCTGAATGCGCCCGCGTGCTTCCGCTTCGATGTCGCCGATGCGTGCCTGATAGTCGGCGCGTAACTGCTCCATTTCAGCGCGGGTCGCCTCCACCTGATGATAGGCGTCTTTGATCCCTTTGTCTCGTCCCAAAATATGGGAAAGGTAGGGATTCCAAAAGAGTCGAGACATTACAATCCACAGCGCGATAAACAACACCATCTGTGCGATGAGAATCGTGAAATCGAACCCTAAACTTTTAAGAATCTGATCCATAGGGTTTATACCTTAGAGTGTCCTCCTCCCAATTTCAAGCGTCTTGAGATTGGGAAGAGGACAGCGTTTCCAACTATTGACCGCTAGTTGTCGAAGTCGCAACTGGCTCCATTGTCTTCAGAACGGCTGCCGTGTCAGGCATTTTGCCGCTCAACAGGAAGAAGACGAGCAACGAGAAAATAACCAGCGATTCGATAAACGCGAAGGCGAGAATCATCGCGGTCTGGATGCGTCCTGTCATTTCGGGTTGGCGTGCCATGCTCTCCAATGCTGCCGCTGCGGTGCGACCCTGTGCCGACGCTGCGGACAAAACGGCAATCGGAACACCAAGCCCCAGAGCAAAAGCCAAAGCCATAAAGTAAAGCATATCAATACGTCCTTTCCATCAAGAGCATTCTTGACAGCGTGTCTGCACAATTTCAGCGAGTGCAGACGAGTGTAGATAACAGTGTGTCAGTGGGCGTGGGCGGCGTGATGCTCGCCTTCGCCCTCGCCATGTTCCTCGCTCTGCTCATGGTGAGTCACTTGGGCGAGGTAGATGCACGTCAGGATAGAGAAGACCATCGCTTGTACGACGGAGGTCAGCAGGGCGAGCAAGAGCAGCGGGAATTGCAAGGGAATGCCCGGTATGCCTAAAGCCGTCGCGCTGAGTCCGGCGAGAACAATAATAATGACGTCTTCGCCAAAAATGTTTCCGAAGAGACGAATGCCGAGCGTAAACGGCTTGACAATCTCTCCGATCAATTCGATGGGCAGGATGAGCCAAGACAGTGCAGGCATTGGTCCCGCAAAGTGCTTGATGTGACCGCCGACACCGTTGGATTTCATGCCTTGATACTGAACATAAACGAATACCACAAGCCCCAGTGCCAGCGTCAGCGAGAAATTCGCTGTCGGCGAATGGAAGCCCGGTATCTGCCCGATTAAGTTCATCAGCAGAATAAACACAAAGACTGTTCCGACAAGCGGCGTAAAGCGTTCGCCGCCGGGACCGATAATGCCGACAGTGAGATTGTTTATCCCTTCGACAATCGCCTCGGCAAAATTCTGGAGTTTGCGCGGAACCGCTTCGAGTTTCTTGCGGGCGGCAAGGGCAAAGAAAATCATCACGGCGGCGACGACCAGCGCGTTCATGAAGAGCAGTCTGGCAGAAGGAATCTCTCCCGGCTCATGCCCCTTATGTTCAGCGTGTCCCGTCGCGGCGTGAGTTTCGCCCCCTGCGGCGGGCGTCGTCTGTGCGGGTTCCGCCTGTGCCACTTGGAACGGCTTGCGGAAATCTCTTTGGTTGTCCGATGAGCGCAGCTGCGGCATCGTAATCTAAACTCCTTCGCGAACCGGCACGGCGGGCGCATGATAGCGAGCCTGTGCATGGACGGTTTGCGCGTGGCTGGCAGCCACTTGGGAATGTCTCGCCTGTCGTTCTCCGACCTCTAAGGCGCGTGCCAGTGCTTGGGCTTTCGCTTGAGCGCGGCGGGCAACTTTGAGTGCCGCTTTTTCGCGTTCGAGTGCGTTTTCAGCGGCGGCGTCGCGAAAGGCATTTTGAATGGCGCACCCCGTCAGCACCGCCGGAACTAGCGCGATTCCCAAAACCAGTGCGAACCACCCGGTTTTGGCGACAAGAACGGCGAGATAGACAAGAATGCCATAGATCGGCAATTTCATAAACAGGGTTGCGCCAAGCAGTCCCTTCGCCGCACGATTGCCCGGCACAAACAAGAACGGAACGAGAAACATCAGGCTCGACATACTGAAAATCGAGAGTAGCGAACCGATCAAAAAGCCTTTCGCCCAATCGGTTTGTCCGATTGTGAAAAATAGTACAGTCCCAATCGCGGCGAGGCACGCCCCGTACTTGATCGCGTGTCGCGTCACTGGGTCTTTCTGGTCTTGCATTTTGGTTGAAGGTATCCTCTATGCGGCTATCATTATGTCATAGAAAGCAGGCTGTTTGTTTTGCGGGGCAGAATTTTTTCGGTTCTGTCCGTCTGTCTCGGTCTTGCCGCACCGCCGAGAACTCAGTCCTGCAATTTTTGGATCACACGCAACAACGCCACGACGCCGACAAAAAATCCGACAACAACGCCGACGAGTGCAAACCATGCCGTTTCGTGTTTCAGTTTTTGGTCTAACAGCCAACCGCCGCCGCCCATGACAATCACGGGCATGACGAAACTGGTTGCCGCCGTCACTGCCACCGCCATTTTGCCGTATGCTCCCGGTTCGACGGTTCCCCTGCGAGGCGCGTTGATGTCGGGCAGTTTGGCGTCATACTTCGGGACTTCCGGCAGGTTGGGAAGCGGCGGCATCGCGGGAAATCGCTTCTCGATGGGCGGCTCTTCCTCTTCGGTTTGTTCGTCCCGTTTGTCTTCCATGAGCGTGTTGTTTTCGATTCTCAGGTACAGAAATGTACCTGCCTGAAAAACAGGCGTCCTGCGGACGCGCAATGCACACGTTTTGCCTCAGTTTACGTCTCGAACAGTTTTTCGTGCAAGAGTCGGACGGCGCGGTGAACTTCGCTTTCTGACACAAGCACCGTAATCGACATTTCCGAGTCGGCGATCTGATGAACGGCGATATTCGCGGCGTTCAATGTCTCCAAAATCCGCGAGAGAATGCCCGGAACCCGCCGATGCCGCGACGCAATCACTGAAATCGTTGTCAAGTTCTCGGTGGCGGTTCCCGGCACATCAATAATGTGAACCTGCTTTTCAATCGATTCGAGCAGCGGGCGTTGAACACTGTACGCCAAATCCAGCCCCGCAGAAAACTTGAAGATATAATAGGCAGCAAATTTGCCTTCGGCGTCCGGCTTCTCGAATGCCACAGGAATTACCATGCCGTCGAGAAGATCGCGGGCTATCGGAAACTTGTCGCGAGAGATCGCAAACGAGAGTGCCGTCGGGCTGAACGTCACCAAATAGATATTGACGCCCGCCTTTGCCATCATGCGATAGACCTGACGCTCGACGATGGATTTATGTTCGGCGTTTTCGATTTCAAGCCGAATAAACACGATTTTGCCCGTATGCGTAATGCCGGTCAAGCGGCGGCGCACTGCTTCTGGCGCGTCCAAACCCGTGATTCGCGTTCCGGGCGCGTCCGAAAATGTGGACTTTACCCAGAGCGGGATATTGTGATCCATTGCGATTTCGGCGGCGCGAGGATGGACGACTTTCGCGCCCTGATGGGCGATCTCTGCGACTTCCTCATAGGTGCAGACATCTAAGGTTCGCGCATTCGGCACATGGTCGGGATCAGCGGTTTTGATGCCGTCCACATCGGTATAAATCTCAACGGCGGCTGCCTTCAGAGCCACGCCGAGAGCGGACGCCGTGGTATCGCTTCCGCCGCGCCCCAATGTCGTGATTGCGCCATGCTCGTACTCTTCGCTCGGCTCTGTAATCCCTTGAAATCCGCACACAACCGGAATATAGCCCTGTTCGACGAGCCGCAAAATATAGTGTGGGCGAATCTCTTCGATGCGTGCATTGCTGAATTCGCGATCCGTGATAATTCCGGCTTGCCCGCCTGTCAAGGCAATCGCGTTATAGCCCATTGTCTGCAAAGTGTGCGCGAAAACCACCGTCGAAATGATCTCTCCGCACGCCATCATGACATCCATTTCGCGAGGGGCGGGCGGCGTTTGCGGGTCAATATCGCGCAGAAATTGTGCCAGCGTATCCGTCGCATAGGGCGCACCCGCACGACCAATTGCGGAGACGACTACCACAGGCGCGTATCCGGCGTCTTTTGCCTGAATGACCTTGCGGGCGGCGAGGGCGCGATGCTGATCGCGGTCTATGGAGGTGCCGCCGAATTTCTGCACGAGAATTTTCATGCGGCACGTTCCTCCTCGAAATGCGACTCTTTGACGGCGTTTGCATCCAAGTGAAACTTTTCACGAAGTGTAGCAAGGGATGCCGCTGCTCGGTCTCCGTCAATCAAACACTGCACGGAATTATGCGAGTCACCTGTCTCATATAACCGCGCTCCGGCTTCGGCGATACTGTCTGCAATCTCGACCATGACGCCGTGCAAGTCACGCATCGAAGCGGCACGCACGGCAATCAGAGCCAAATCGCGGCGCGTTGTCGCCTTGAAGTTCGCGGCTTCAAGTGCTTCCTGTGCCTTCGCCAAATCGGAACCGGCAAGAGCAAAGGTGACAACGGTTCGGTGCATTTTCACCAGAAAAATAGGAACATCGGCATCCGTCAGCGTCCGAAAAATATGAATTTGACGGCTTGCGCGGAGAACATCATCGCCCGTCGAGACCACCGCATGAGCAATGTCATGCAGGACTTCGAGGGCATAAACCCCACGCTCACGCTCGAATACAATTTTTGGGGAGGCGGCTTGCGCCGTTTGTTCCGCCATTGGAATGTTCCCGTTCTGGATTATGAATACGTTCTGGACTTTGTGAATTCTTTCTCAATCATTATACCCGACAGAAAAAGTTTGAGTCAAACGTATTTTCACCGGAATTAAAAAACTTTGATATTTTTTTGGTTTTCGTGGAATATTTGGCGGGGAAAGTCTCTCGAACATGGATTCTATAGGGATACCATGTACGAGAGACTAAACGGCAATCAGTGTGGCAAGGTGTATTAGTAGGGAAATCGCTTAAACTCCGTACATTCGCCAGCGCGGGGGTTTTCAACCCCCGTCCCCTTTGTCGAAGAAATGCCTCATCCGCACGTCAGAATCTTCTTTACAACGTCGATCACATTGCCCGCATCGCCGGAATCCTGCGCGGCAGTGAGTTCCGCGTTTTTAGCATAAATCAGCAATGCCTTTTTCATTGCATTGGCGAAGAGTTCCATCGAAAGGCGCATCGCCTTTACAGGTTCCATGCGATAGGTGAACTGATCTTCGCCGAACCAGCCCTGATAATCGGTATCCACTGCCGCGTAACAAAACTCAGCAAGCCGCCAAATATCGTCGGTTCCGGTGACTCGGTCTTCGTCATTGGAGTTGTATTTCGCCGAATTGATATGGAAATTGGCAATCGGCACTCCCATTCGTTTCAATAAATACAGGCTGTCCGCCGGTTGATTCCCCGTCATCTGCTCGTGTCCGTAGTCAATGACGACTCCCATTACGGTATCGCCGACCGTCTCATTTACCGTCTTGGCAACAAGAGCCGCTTTCGCCGTCGTATTGAGAATCATATTGCCTTCGCGGGGTTCTTTCTGCTTGGCTTCGGTTCCGAATTTTAATCCGAGTGACGCGGCTTTGCGGGCAATTTCGATACAGCCATCAATAAACCAATCGAGCTGCTTGCCGTAGTTGACTTCAAAATTATAATCCCAGCCGTCGGAGCCGGGCCACAACTGAACGCTCGGACAATCGAGCCGCTGCGCCAAGTCCACGGTTTGGAGGCAATAGGCGAGTGCCTCTTTGCGCCGCCCCGCGTCGGGATTGCTGAGGCTGCCCATGCGATAACGGGCGCGAGTCCAGATATTGGTATTCATATTCGTCGGCGTGACGTTATATGTTTTGAGGGCATCCTGAACTTCGCGGATTTTGGCGTCGGCGATATTCAAGTTGTCATCAAGAAACATCTCGTTATTGAGTTCGACGCCCGCGATTCCGGCTTGTGCGACACGGCTGATCTGTCCAACGGCGGACTCGTCCAAGGGTTCTTCGAGATAACTGCGGCAAAAGCGGTCACTAAATCCGCCCGCGCACCAGTGTCCGGCGGAAAAATTGATGCCATAGGTACGGAAAAATTCTTCGACCCGCTCGTTTTCGAGATAGCCGGAAAAATCGGACTCAAGGCGTTGTAAGTTGTCAGCGGTGACGTTCATGGTGGCAAACTCTCCTTCATGGTAGAAAATATCGGATACCATTGGGGCAATTCACCTTTG
>CAZPZP010000027.1:0-15445 GCA_964591025.1 uncultured Chthonomonadaceae bacterium | reverse complement strand
AAACGATGTATATCCCTGTACTGGAACTTGAAGGCACACGCGAAGAAATCATCGCGCAACTCCCTGACTATGGCGGAGAAAAGATTCATGTCACCGTTCATACTAAAACGGAGGCAACTGTCCACCCGACCTTGAAATTACTCCGGGCAATCGCCGCTGATACCATCGCGATGAATCTTGCCCCTGATCCGCACGATTTTCTGCATGAGGGACGCTCAGGAGCAATGTATGGCTTCGAGGAGGAGCCGAGGAATGTTGCAGGTTGTGATTGATGCCAGTACGCTCATCGGATTATGCGCTGAAGAACCGCGTAAAGTTCAGCAAATCATTGATGCCCTCGAACAGTACTTTATTCAAGGATGCACCCTTTATGCTCCTCACCTCATTGTTATGGAGGCGTTGTATATTCTCTGCAAAAAAGAAAGTGAGGGATCGCTGACACAAGAGCAACACCAACAGGCGATAGTCAAACTCCAAACGACACTGTCAACAGTTTTGCCGCCGCCAAATGGCGATGCCTCACTGATTGCGCGTTCCGCCCAATTGCGTCAGGGATATGGATGCAGACGTTCCGCCGACAGCATCTATCTCGCCCTTGCCGAAGAACTCTCCACCTTGGGAGCAGTAGAACTCCTCACGTTTGATCAAGGTCAAGCCGCACAAGCGACAGCAATTTTGCCGCAAATCTCCGTCAAACTCCTCACTCCGTAAAGACACCAAGTAAAAAGCGGCACGAGCATTTCGCTCGTGCCACTTTCTCATAGGGATACGGGGAATCGAACCCCGGTTAATGGACTGAGAATCCACCGTCCTGACCGCTAGACGATATCCCCTTGCTGCTCTTCTGAAAATTAGGATACACCAGACCCGCGAATCTGTCAAGAGAAATTCGATAAATTCCCTGTTGACACGCAGGAAATCTTTGGAGACTTGTGTAACTCTATACAACGAATTCGCTCTCAAACAAAAGAGAACCTATCCCATTGGAGATAACTGCCGAATGCTGCGGAAATTCTGGATGTTCGCCCTCCTTTTGTTCGTTGTAATCGTTCCGGCGTTGGCACAGCGTACCGTGCCGATTATTGTGCTGCCACAGCCGCCCAAAGTTCTGCCCAAAGTCGAATTTCTGCGTGATATTGCCCCGATTTTAGACAAAGGCTCCTGCTCCGTCGCCGAGTGTCATGGCAAATTCGGCGGGCGTGGCGGACTGCAAATGTCGCTGCTCACCCTCAGCCCCGAAGACGATTACGAACCCATTGTTTACGGCGAACGCGGACGCCGCATCAACTTCGCCAAACCCGAACAAAGTCTCTTTCTTCTCAAGTCCGCCGGACAAGTTACGCATGGCGGCGGGTTGCGTTTCCCCGTCAATTCGCCGCACTACAACACCCTGCTCCGATGGATTCAGGAAGGCGCGAGTTTCGACGCTAAAGACCCGCGCCTTGTCACACTCAAAATTCTGCCCGAAAAAACCACCATCGCCACAGTCGGAGGCAAGCAGCCGATTCGCGCCGTCGCCACATATACCGATGGCTCGACCCGTGATGTCACCGCGCAGACCGTGTTCTCCTCAACCAACGACGCGGTTCTCAAAGTCTCGCCGTCTGGAACCGTCACAGGCACGCAATGGGGCGGGGGCGCGATCTTGGGACGCTATCTTGGAACCGTCAGCGCGGCGTTTTTCACCATTCCGCAAGCCCGCAAAGGCAAATATCTTGATGTCCCGACAACCAACGTCATTGACAAATTGGTGTTCGACAATCTCAAGCGAATGAATGTTGTGCCGTCCGCGCTTTCGATGGATGCCGACTTTTTGCGCCGCGTTATGCTCGATACGCTCGGACGCTTGCCCAATCCCGACGAGATTCAAGCGTTCATAGCCGATACTGACAAAGCCAAACGCACCAAAAAAATTGACCTCTTGCTCAATGAACCCGAATTTGCTGATTTCCGCGCCCTGCGTCTCGCTGATCTGCTTCGTGTTCACCCGCGCAAACTCGGCAACGGCGTTCTTGCGGATCGCGCCGCCACTCTGTTCTATAATTGGATATGGCAGGGAGTGCGCGACAACAAGCCGTATGATCAATTTGTGCGCGAACTGATCACAGCACGCGGCAGCACGTACCAAAACGGTCCTGCCAATTTCTACCGCATTGAACGCGCCGCCAATGACCGCATGGAAAATCTCGGACAAGCGTTTCTCGGCGTCCGAATGTCCTGCGCCCGCTGCCATAAGCATCCGTTCGACAAGTGGAACACAGACGATTATTGGAACTTCTCGGCGTTCATGGCGAAGGTCGGCATTAATGGCGGCAGACTGCTCGAAGAAGAGATTATCGTCAGCAGCAACGGCGCAGAACTCCGCAACGACTCGGTGGCAGGGCGCAATCGCGGCAAAATTGCACCTGCCACGTATCTTGGCGAACACTCCACCGCGCCCGCGAACCCCGATATGATCGCCGCATTCGCCGACTGGATGACCGACGCCAAAAATCCGTTCTTTGCGCGTGCCACTGTCAATCGCCTTTGGTCGCACTATTTCGGACGAGGAATTATCAATCCCGTGGACGATATGCGGAACACTACGCCCGAAAGCGTTCCCGGCTTGATTGACGCGCTCGCCCTCGAACTCACCACGAGCAAATATAATATCCAGCACGTCATTCGCCTGATTCTCAATTCGCGCACTTATCAACTTTCGGCGATTCCGAACGCTTCCAATCTCAAGGACACCATGTTCTTTTCACGATTTGCGCCGAAACCCATGCCCGCGCAAGCCCTGCTCGATATGATCAATCAAGCCGCCGGTATCGGCGAGAACTTCGGAACCTACCCGGAACGTACCCGCGCCGTTCAAGCCGCGATTCCGCCCGGCGGCGAAACACTCGATTCGTTCGGTATCTCGCACCGCGAATTTCTTGCCGACATTGACCCGAAGCTCGAACCGACGCTTGTCCAAACGCTTCACTTGATCAATTCGCCCTATCTATCGGGCAAAATCAGCAATGGCAAAACTGTTGCCGAAACCGCCAAAGACGCCAAAACCGATGAGGAACTTGTCACGAAACTGTTCCTCAAAACTTTCTCGCGCCCGCCCAACCAGAGCGAAATCACCGGAGCCATCAAACTCCTTAAAACTGCGCCAAATCGCGCCGAGGGAACTGCTGACCTGCTTTGGGCGTTGATCACATCACGCGAATTTTACTTTAATCATTAGGACAGGTGTACTTGATAACCGGGGAATTTATTCTCCGGTCAGTTGAACCGAACTGCTCACGGAGAATAAAAAATGCCGAAAAACTTGCTGACCGATTGCGAACAATTTCACCGCCGGGACGTTCTGCGTGCGGGCGTGTTGGGATTTTTGGGGCTGTCGTTGTCCCAATACTATGCCCTTGCCGATGAAACGAAGAAAACGGCTCCGATGGGCAAAACCAAAGGAACCGCCGATTCTGTAATCCTCATTTGGCTTGCAGGCGGACCGAGTCATATCGAGACGTTCGACCCGAAACCCAACGCGCCTCTCGAAATTCGCGGCGACTACAAGCCGATCAATACCAAAGCCAACGGCATTCAGCTTCCCGAAACCCTTCCGCGTACTGCCGCACAAGCCGACAAAATCTGCTTTGTTCGCAGTGTGACCAGCCCTGCCGCCGCGCACGAAATTGGCACGCACTATATGCTGACCGGATTCCTGCCCCTGCCCGGTTTCGCCGTTCCAAGTTACGGCGCAGTTGCCTCGCATCTGTTAGGAGCGCGTTCCGCCCTGCCGCCCTATATCTCCATTCAGCAGCCCGGCAGTGAGATGGGCGCGGGCTTCCTCGGCGCGGCACTGAATCCGTTCTCTCCCGGCTCCGATCCGAATTCGGGTGGTTTCAAAGTGCGCGATATGGAGATGCCCGGCGGCATGACCGTCGAACGCTTGGATCGCCGCAAATCGCTTCGTTCCGTTGTGGATGCCGCATTTAAAGCGCACGAAGCGGGCAGTGATCGCGCCAAAGCCGTCGACTCGTTCTATGACCGCGCCTATACGCTCCTCTCCTCCAACGAAGCCCGCGCAGCCTTCGACCTCAAGCAAGAGAAAGAAGAAACCCGCAACGCCTACGGACGCAACACCTTCGGGCAAAGTCTGCTCCTCTCGCGCCGGCTTGTCGAAGCGGGTGTTCGCTTCTCAACGGTTACGCTCGGCGGCTGGGATAACCACAACGATATTTTCAATGTACTGCGCCAAAATACGCTTCCGACCTTCGATCAGGGCTACGCCGCCCTCATCGCCGACCTGCACCAGCGCGGACTGTTAGAGCGAACCCTTGTCCTCGTCATGGGCGAGTTTGGGCGTACCCCGATCATCAACCGCGACGGCGGGCGCGATCACTATCCTCGCGTCTTCTCTATGACGATGGCGGGCGGCGGAATCAAGGGCGGAACAGTAGTCGGAGCCTCCGATGCTCGCGCCATGGAACCCGCCAACGATCCCGTTAAGCCCGAAGACATCGCCGCAACGATCTACCAATGTCTCGGCATAGACTATACCCAAAGCATTTCGTCTCCCGAAGGCGTTCGTATCGCCCTCTCTCGCGGCGGAACCCATATCCGCAAAGCCTTCGCATAATAGAACCACAGGGAACACAGAGGACACAGGGACAATGCAGACAAACTACAACGGACACAATGTAACAGTCAAGACGATCACGCGCCGTTTCTTCCTTAAATCTGAATTCTCCCTGTGTCCTCTGTGTTCCCTGTGGTTCTTTTTGTTTTTCTCCGTGTTCTCCGTGGTTCACTCTTCGGGGCAGGTGGGAGCGATTACGGCGGCGGTGTTCAGTCCTGACGGCAAGCAGGCGGCAGTCGGAACATATCAGCGCGTATTTTTGTATGAGACGGTGGAGTGGAAGGTCATCGGACAGTGTGACGCGGTGGAAGATTATGCTCGTGCGCTGACGTTCGCGCCGGACGGAGTGACGCTTGCCATTGGGAGTGGAATACCGGGCAAGAGCGGGCGCATTACGCTCTGGAATACGGCAGCAAAGACGACGGTTCGGTTTTATGCGAAGCAGCTCGATACGGTGGAGGCAATGGCGTTTCGGACAGACGGCAAGGGGCTGATTATTGCGGCGAAAGATAAAAAGGTCAGTTATTTTGTGAATATGCCCTCTGAAAAACATCTGGAGTTAGACGAGCATAACGGGCGCGTTCAGGCAGCGGCGTTCTCTCCCAAAGACAATTTTATCTACGTCACCGGGGCTTCGGATCGGATTGTGAAAGTTTGGGACGAGGCACAGCGCAAAACCGTTGTTAATTTCGATCAGAGCGAAGGCAGTGTTACAGGGCTTGCGTTTTTGAGCAATGGCATTCAGTTTGTGGGTTCCAGCATGGACGGGCGGCTGTATTGGTGGCAGGTGAATTTCAGCACCAAGCGGCACACCTATCGCGGAGACCGTTACCGGACGGTTGGGGCGCATGATGGCGGCGTCATCTGTTTGGGGATGAGCGGCAACCGCAAACGACTCATTACGGGCGGAATGGACAAGGCGGTACGGATATGGGACGCCGAGGGCGGAGGACGCCAATACGATTTTCCTGACCTGCCTCAACCGATGTATGCGGTTGCACTCGATTCTGAGGGTAAAATAGCCATAGCGGGAGGACGTGACGGCGTTTTGCGGGTTTGGGACGTAGAGAAAAAAGCATTGACGCAAACCCTGACGCTTCCTGCCAAGCCATAAACATCTAAAAGGCAAGCCATTTCATTGAGCCGCACCATCACCGTTGTTACGCCCGAAAATATCACTGTCACCTATCAGGCGGCAGGATTCGCCTCACGGTTTCTGGCGTTTCTTATTGACGCGCTGATTCAGTTGGTTGGCGTGCTGGCGATCAGTTTCATCGTGCGGCGTGTCGGCGGTTTGCCGTTTGCAGGATCGTTTGCATCGGCAGGCGGAACCATTGCTGTTTTCGTCGTTATCTTCTTCTATCCCCTGATTTTCGAGAGCGTTTGGAACGGACGAACGCCCGGCAAACGTCTGCTCGGTCTGCGCGTCATGCGTGACGGCGGTTATCCCATCAACTTTACGGCGTCCGCGATTCGCAATATCCTCAAAATTGTCGTAGACTTCGGCATATTTCCGCTTCCGGGAGCGATGCTGTTCCTTTTCGGCGTGCCGGGCATTCTGGCGATCTTTTTCAGCCCCGAATATAAGCGCATCGGCGATTATGCCGCCGGGACAATTGTTGTCGTGGATGAAGGAGTCACGCCGTTTGGTGAAGGGCGCAGTCCCGAAATCACGCCGACGGTGCAGTTCTATCTGCCGTATGTCCGCAACTTGGATCGCGTGACGCCCGAAGAGTACCGCGTTCTGCGTCGCTTTGTGGCGCGGCGCGGAAATTTGGAGATCGCGGTTCAGGCGGCACTCAGCGAGAAAATTGCCCGCCTTCTCTTGCCGAAATTGGAGATCGCCGCGCCCGTTCAGTTTCAAGTGCAGTTAGCGGATTTGCTGGAAGCTATCGAACGCCGCTATGCCGAAGAATACGGGGTGCTGTAACCGATGGAGGAACTCGTCGAACCGACAGAACCCGCAATCACTGCCGCCGCGCCTGAGAAGCCGCAGGGAATCGGGACTGCCATCGCCCTCGGTTTGGCATTTGCGTTGTGCGGAATGCTGATCGCCCTGCGTGATTTTGCCGTTCAAGTATTGCCGCATATCCTCATGCCCAAAGACATCTCGCGCTTTCAAGAGATTCCCGACGGCTATCCGCTTCCCAAAGTTCTCGATTGGAATTCTCCCCTCATTGATTTGCTGGTTGTTCTCCGCGAACCGAATCCTGTTTTGGGGCTTGCGGTGGTACTTGGTTTAGGTTTGGTGTTGTGGATGGTCGCGATTGCGCTTCTGAATCCCACGTTTCGCCCGATTGGAGCCGCCCATTCCCCGAATGATCCTAATCCAGTCACTGTACAGCCGTTCGACAAAGCGTTTCGGATTTTCGTGCGTTTGGCGTTGCCCGTTGGAGTATTATGGTTTCTCATCGGCAGACTTCTTCCCAATAATATAGGGTTTGCACTTCAACTCACAGTTTTGATTTGGGGAATGAGCATCGGCTATCGCATCGAGGGCATGGCAGGAGATTTCGCCTCACCTAAGTTCAATCACAATCGCGTTTCTGTTCTTAAATTCCTGCCGAACGCACTGATTTTCGGGTTCCTTATCGCCTATCTTCGCGCTCAGTTGCCGCAAACCCTTGCGCCAACGCTTCAGTTTTATCAGACACTCGGTACTTTTCATAAAGGTTATATGCAGAGTGCGGGGATGCATTGGTTTAGCATCATGGGCGCATTATGGTTTACTGCGGGCTTACTGCTTTTTTTGTTCGCCCGCCCGTTTTTGACAAGAGTGCAGAAATTCGTGCTGTTTATGATAGGATTTTTTGGTTTCACTGTTGCGATAGTCGCCGCACTCCAAATTGAACCGCGCATGATGGCAAAAACGCGCCAGTCGCCTTATATAGAGAAATCTATTTTGGTTCCCTATAACCCTGAATTTCCCCATACGGGAATATCAAACGGAGCGGAAGGAGCCAAACTACTCGCCAAATATCTCCGTATTCCCTTCCGCGACCCCAAACTCAAATCGCCGACCCATAATCTCATCGTTTTTGAGCAAAATCCACTGTTTGCCCGTTTGGGTAGCACAACCGATGACGGTCAGACGATTGATGCCGCCAGCCTCAAAAAAATTGCCGATTATTATAAAGATACTCGCGGACGGACGGCTCTCAATTGGAACGCGATACGCTGGCAGTTGAGTGCCGCGTCGGTGCAGTTCGATAACTCCAAAATTTTAGAATTATGCTTGCAGGATTTGATCTCTTCGCCCCATATTTCCCGAACGCCGCGAGTTGTCCGCGAACTGCTCTTTACCAGTGCCGCCAATTCGCGCAATCTCGCCTCACTCGATAAATGGGCAGACGAACGCAACTTTGTCTTTCCTGACCGGGGCAGTCTCCGCATGATGGGCGACCTGTATCGCCGCTTCGGGAACAAAGAGAAAGCCCTCGCGTGGTATCGCCGTGCCGAAATGCCGCAGTCGTTTCTCAAGGCGCGGCAGGAAGAAAAGCCGATGTTCCGGCAGGGAACGGTGCGCGGAACACTGACACTCAACGGCAAACCTTTGGCGGGTGTCTTGGTCGGCGTCTTGCCGCGTCGTCTCAACGGTCTGCCGCGTGACTTGGAGGGAAGTCTCTTCGATGCGCTGAATGCGATTGTGCCGCGTTTTCGGTTCCGACAGCGCGATGAAGCCAGTTCGTCGTTTGCCTTTCGTTGGATCAGTGCGTCGGCGATGACCGACGCACAGGGCAAATTCGTGATGAAAGATTTGACCGAAGGCGAGTACGTTTTTGTCGCCACACTGTCGCCCCAAAACGCCCCGAAACGCTACGACGAACAATCCATTCGAGCGGAAAATCTGCCGCGTCCGTTTGTTCTTAATTATGCTCATGCGACGCAGGATTTAGGCACGGTTCCGTTTCGTATCTCGAAAACTTCTGCGCCGTCCGCCGAGAATGTCCGATGAACGCCTCGCCCTCTGCCGTCCCATTCCTCGCCGAAGTTCAGCAACATCTTCGCCGCACAAAACGCACTCAGAATCGCCTGATATTTCTCTCATTCTCTCTGGCGTTTTTCCTTGTTCTTTTCCTGCTTGACGTTGTATATCCCATCGCTTCTTGGCTTCGGAGTAGTTTGCTCTTGCTCGGAATTATTGCCGGAACCGTTCTCATACGTCGTCTCCGCAAAAACTCCAAAACGCCCGATATTCCTGCCGAAACATTGGCGCGAACCATCGAACGCCGCTTTCCGCAAGCCGACAACGCGCTGATCCACGCCGTTCAATTCTCCGATTCAACGCTCGCTCTTTCCTCTTATTCCAGCGGATTTATCGCTCGCGAACACCAACGCGCCAACGACGAAGCCGCCCGAATTCCGCTCCACAAAAGCGTTCCCTTGCCCGCCTATCAGCGCACGCGAATCCTCTTCGCCCTCTTAGTTATTGCGTGGGCTTGTCTCATCGTCTGGTATCCGCGTGTGCATGGGTTTGAGATTCCGCGCTACTTTGCCCTGTGGAAAGAGACGCCGCCCTATAGCCCGACCAACTTCATGCTCGACCCCGAAAAGGCAGAAGTCAAGTCCGGCGCAAACGTCAAAATCACAGTGCGCGTTTCGGGCGTCCTGCCGCGCTCACTTACTCTCATCACACAAACACAAAACAACGCGCCCCAAACCGTCGCCATGACCGACAAGGGCAATCAAACCTACACCGTCACGCTCGAAAACCTGACGGCAGACACCACATTCTATGCTCAGGGCGATACAGGGCGCAGTCAAACCGGAACCATCCGCATCGTTATTCCAGACAACAAGACCAAATCCCAAACTGCAAGCCGCGCCTCCGAGATGTTCCGAAAGCAAAACGCTCAACCGAAACGCCTCTCCGAACAAGCCGCCAAAGCCTCTGGCACGACTGGAACCGGCTATGGCAACAAACAAAAGCCCCTGCCCCCGAAAACATATTCATTGGGACAAGGGCAATCGCAAACCGTCAAAACCTCACGGAAACCCATCATTATCAAAGAAGCCGGAGACATCTCCCGCTTCCCCTCCAACTACCGCCGACTCCTGCAAGACTATTTCCGCTCAGGCAGATAACCTCACCTCCCAACCCCCTCTCCTGATACCCGAACAAGTTCGGAGGAGAGGGGAGTCCATACACGGAAGGGTGCGTCTGAAAGACGCTTGTTCTTTCCAGACGGGGGTTTTCAACCCCCGTTGTGAGAGGTGAGGTAATAATAGCCCTATTCTAAATCAAACATCTGTGCAGCAAATGAGATCCTCCTTCACCTCAATTTACTGCGAGTGGGGACGCTTAGAGATGAGCGACGGTTCCCAGCACGTCGGAAGCGGTGAGACGCCCAATAGCTCCGGTACTGTAGACGGCTGTAATCACGAGTCCGGTTGGATCGAGGAGGAAACCGGCAGGCTGAAGATAATTTTTCTCCCCTTCGAAAAACGCTCCGGTTTGCGCCGCAAATTCACGGGTTTGCAGTCCATAGGCGACCGGAAAACTCAGCGATTCTTTGTCGCGCATCTCCTGGGCATCCGCCTGAGAATCGACGGAGGCTGCGACAACTTGAACCTTGAGGTGCTTCAATGCGTTCTGCCGTGTTTGGAAATCAGCCAACTGCTGATGACAGACCAGTCACCAGACACCACGGTAAACGAGCAGAACTTGATATTCTCCGCTCCCTTCTGGAGGAAAAGACTGTGTACTGCCATCAGCACAATGGAAGGTCATCGAGGGGAAGCTGTCTCCCACATCAAGACGTTTAGTTTCGATTGTCGCCATAGTTTATTGACTCCTGTTCAGCGAATTCGCACATCAACAAACTACGCAGAACGAGGAATTATGTTGCACATCCTCAGAACACAGTATTCCGCCAGAGAGTAGACCTCACTGAGTTTGTAACACGGTGAACGGGTAAGGCGTATATACCTATAGTGCCGCAGAAAGCCAGCATCAGATGCAAACGCGACTGCAATATTGAAGGAGAAACCCCGATGAACGAATCCATGAAGGTTCTGATGATTGTGACCAGCCATGAAAAGATTGACGAGCAACACCGCACAGGGTTATGGCTGGAAGAGTTTGCTGTGCCATATTTGGAATTTCGGCAGGCGGGATATGATGTGACGGTGGTAAGCATTCAAGGCGGTGCAACCCCAATCGATCCCAACAGCAAGCCGACACCCGAACAGGAAAAAGCGTGGGCTGAAGCGCGGCGAGAGTTGGAGGATACACTGCCACTGGATCAAGTGACGGATCCGAAAAGCTACGACATCGTTTTCCTGCCGGGCGGACACGGCACCATGTTCGATTTCCCGAATAACACCGCTTTGCAGCAAATCCTTGCGGCAGCACAGCGGGACGGAAAGATTATCGCTGCTGTGTGCCACGGACCTGCCGGGTTTGTGAATGTCAAGCGCGACGACGGTCAGCCTCTTGTTGCGGGGAAACGCCTGACTGCATTCACGGATGCCGAAGAGCGGGAAGTCAAACTCGACCACGCGATGCCCTTCTTATTGGAGAGTACGCTGCGTGAGGAGGGGGGCAATGTCACCACGGCTTCCAACTGGGCAGATCATATTGAGGAGGATGGCAACCTGATCACGGGACAAAATCCGCAATCCAGCCGAAGTGTTGCAAGGGCGGTAATTCGGGCGAAACACCAAGGCTAAATAGTCCCGGATGCGGGAAACTGAACGAAGTTTCCCGCATCCGACAACGATTCCTGCATTTTACTCTCACAGAGTCCGTCCTACAGACCAACATCGGCGGCGGCGTTCTCCCGCCAGAGGTCGCCTTCCCGGATAAGTCGTCTGAGCATCGTTACCCCTACCCAAATAGAGTGTACCGAAACAGTTCGCTCTGTTTTGTCTCACTGATTCGGATTGTGCAGGTTGATTGCCGGTGGACTGAATGTCCTCTCGAAGCGATATTACTCCAGAGTATCTTCCGGCACACGGCGCATCACAGGCTATTCATTTTTCTTTGCCAAGGCGAGCACTTTCGTCTTCTTGTCCGTCGCACTCAGTTTGGCAAAACTTTCCGGACATCCCCCACAGCAGAAGTGAACGCGATACTACCACACCCACACATAATCATGGGAGTGCTCATTTCAGGCTCAACAGGAAGATGGACAACGCCTGTGCATCCCTCGCGCTCAATTCGTCATAGGCTGGCATAGCTGAGCCAGGCACGACACGAGACGGCGACTTCAAATGCTCCAGTTGCCATTTCAAATCGGCGTGGCGTGAACCTACACCGTTCAGACTCGGCCCGCTAAACCCGCCTTGCCCGTTGAGTTGATGGCACCCTTTGCAGCCATTCTTCCCGTAGACGGATTGGCCTGCTGTGACCAGAACCGGGTCCAGCCTTACAGTTTTCACCGTTCCCGGTAATGCCTGCTTCTGTGGGGCAGGCATGGATTTCTCTAAATCCGGTGTGATCGCAATCAGGTAGGCGGACACCTGCCACTGTTCTGACTTCGTTATTGGGCCGGAGAGGGCGGGTTTTTCTGCCATGCGAGTGACCGTAGCGAGCCAGTTGGATGGAGTCCGGGGTTGGGCAAGAACCGTCTTGAGATCATGACAGCTTACGCACTTGTTTAGCAGAATGGTGCGCCCTGCATTCAGGCTGGACACCGTGGTGAGTTCGTTCAAGGGCGTCTCGGCGGGAAAGCTCGCTTGCGGAAGCAGTGCGGCGAGACGCTTGCGGTTCTCCGAACTGAATACATCGCCTCCCGTGGTGTTTGCCGCAAGGACGCGTTCCCGATAGGCAAAGGGAAGCGACAGGCCCAAGAGCATTACGGTACAGGCAAACAGAGCCGTTCCCAGGTAGGGCATCCACTCTTCCAGGTGTCGAAAGAAGCGCAAGATCAGGAGTTTGACGAGCAGGATGATACCGATCAGGAAACCGAGCAGGAGATGTGCGACCGTTCGTGGCGGCAGTTCGACCTGATATTGCCACATTCTTGGAACCATCTGTGACATCATCACGAGATAGATGAGTCCATACGCATAGCCGATAAAGCGATGTGTCCGCATCAGCCACTTTGGAGCTTCACTCTTTCGTGTCGCCTTGTCAAACGGGAAGCCCCACAGATAGAACATCAAGACGGTCGCAGCAAAGCTCAATAAGAGAAATAGGACGCCGAGAGTGGCACTCGTGACAGTATTCATGGGTCAACTCCCCGAAAAGCGAACATAAGGGACACCGCAGTATCCTTCCAATGCTTCTGAAGCCACCGGACAGCGAGATGAGACGGACAGGAGGGAACGCCGTTGCTTCTCCTGTCCGAAATGTGGCAACTACATTTTGCCGCCCATACCGCGCGGCATGGTCTTGATCTCATCGGCGTTCTTAGCCGAGATCGCTCCATCGCCTGCGACCCAGCCGCCCTTGCACTCATTGCAGACGGGTTTGTCCATCGAGGCCATCCTTTCTTCACTCTCACTGATTCGGATTGTGCAGGTTGATTGCCGGTGGACTGAATGTCCTCTCGAAGCGATATTACTCCAGAGTATCTTCCGGCACACGGCGCATCACAGGCTATTCATTTTTCTTTGCCAAGGCGAGCACTTTCGTCTTCTTGTCCGTCGCACTCAGTTTGGCAAAACTTTCCGGACATCCCCCACAGCAGAAGTGAACGCGATAGTTGGCGACCACGACCGGCGTTCCTGCCTCATGTCCCTTCTCGACCTTCTCACCGGTTATGGGGCAGCGCCAGAGGTCCTTGACACCGGCAAGTTTCGTCCCGGATTTCCCGGACTTGCCCATCTTCATATCCATCCCCATCCGGGGCATGACCTTGATGTCGTCGGCGGTCTTGCCGGAGATCGCCCCGTCGCCCGCCGCCCAGCCCCCTTTGCACTCATGGCAGACAGGCTTATCCATGGCCGCCATCTTGCCACAGGGACAGCCGCCCATCTTCAGCACACACTGATCGCAGCCATGCTTGAGGCAACAGCCGTACTTTCCGGCTTTCATCAGTTTCTGCTTCTCGGTCTGAACGGTCTTGTCAGCCTGCTTGAGCGATTTCGGACGGCTCTTCATCATCTTCTTCATCATCGCCATCTCGTCGCCCGTCTTATCCTGCGCGACGACACGACTGGCTCCCCACCCGGAAAGCCCGATCATCAGCGCCAGCATCAGCGCTCCTACTCCACGTCTCATTTTCCATCCTCCTTCGTTCGCCTCCGGGTGATCCGGTAGGCGGGTACAAAGCGACACAGACCTGTTGTTGTCCTTCATCAGGCTCTGTCCCTTCGTTACCAGGAGATACAACCGCAGAGGACGATTTTTATACATCGCCTGTCGGAATGCGTAAAAAAGAGAGAGGGAGGGTGTAATAAAAGAGAGTGAAGTCCAATGGCAAGAGGAAATGAGGCGACGGTGTGTCCCACCTCCCGGATGAAGTCCTGGCGCGGCGTGCTGCGACGGGTAAAATAGAATACTTCGAAGAACTCCTGGCACGCTATCGTGTGCGCGTCTACCGTCTCTGCTACCGAATGGCAGGAAACGCGGAGGATGCGGAGGACTGGACGCAAGAGTGTTTTGTTCGCGTTTATCAGCAACTGGGAAGGTATAACGCGGAGCGTCCGTTCACGCCGTGGCTTTTGCGGGTGACTTCCAACACCTGTGTCAATCTCGCCAGAGCACGTTCACGACGAGAAAGCCGGGTTCAAGTCGGTCTTGCGACCGAGGAAGAACAGGCCAGTTCTCAAGGAGACCCCCTGCACAGGACGCTGGCGAATGTCGAGACACAGGAGATTCAGGAGGCACTGGAAACGTTGTCGCCACTGGTGCGACAGACCCTGATACTCTGGGCGCAGGAAGACTTGACCTTTCGCGAATTGGGGGATGTGCTGGGTGTTCCGTTGCCAACCGTGTCTGCCCGCGTTCAGAGAGCGCTGGTTCACCTTCGGGAACGACTACTTCCAAGAGAGAAGCGAGTAAAGCCATGAATTGTAAGTGGGTTCAAGATCGGATGCTTTTGTACCTAGCTGACGAATTGGAGGGTAGGGAAGCCGCACGCATCGTCTCCCATCTGGAGCGATGTGAAGTGTGCGCTGCCCTGTTGGAAGAGTTCGCTGAGAGCCGGGATACCCTGCGAGACGCGGTACGCACCACAGTCCAGCCTCCTGCCTCGCTGGACGCACACATTCTGGAGACCGTTCAGGCTTTGCCGCGTCGCCGCTTTCCTTGGACAGTCCGACTGCCGGACTGGAATAAGAAGAGTGTGCTGTCTCTCGTCACAGGTGCGGCGTTGTTGCTTCTGATTGGCTTCCTGTGGGGGCATTCCAGTCGGCCTCTTCTTCCCGCCAACCGGACAGAAATCATGGCAGAGCGACCAATGTTTGATCTGGCGGCACTTGCGGACTCTCATCTTGTGTGGGCGTCCAACACGGCAACGCAAGCACCGGATAAGAAGATGCTCATCGAGAACCTTTCGCGTCAATCAGGACTGCGTGTCACCGCGATAGAGATGAAAGAGAACGCTCTCCGATTGAAAGACGGCGCTATTCTCCAGATGAAACAGGTTCCGGTGGCGACGCTGCACTACGACTGGAAAGGAACCCCGGTGACATTGGCACAAGCCGATGGGATGCGCCTGGCACCACCAACGACCCTTCGGGAGATGCGGGATCATGGGCGATGCTTCCTCATCCAGCATACGGGAGACCTGACAACGATCCTCTGGTGTGAGGGAACGGACAACTTTGTTCTTATGGCGCGTGTTTCCCCTCCACAGCTCTTTGCGCTGGCCTGTCAAGTCTGTGCAAAGCTACAGAAAGCCGAGGCGGCAGGATGAAGAGAGTGCACGTCGGACAACGATT
>CAZPZP010000026.1:5806-15596 GCA_964591025.1 uncultured Chthonomonadaceae bacterium | reverse complement strand
CGCCGCAAGTGCCGATGGCTCAGGAACCGCAGTGAGTTTCGCAGTGAAGCGTGCACCGTCGAACTGATCATTGGAGGCGTTAGGATCGAGGATAAAATCCAAGGTTGAGCCGATCCCAACGGCTACATCAAACGAGTAGTTGAAGCCTACTGCGTCGTTAAAGTTTACAGTTTGAGAATACGCTTGCGTTCCATCCACAAAGATGCGACCCACAATGCCATTGCCTCCACCAGTATTTAGCTTCGCGAGATTACCCGACAGTGTAACGGTTCCAGTCGCTTCGCTAACGTAGCGGCGAATAGCCCAATGTTCTACCTCTGTGCGACCTCCGCCCGTAATTACGCCGTTATCATGTCCACCTTGCTCACCGAGTCTTGTCCAAAAAGTCCCCTCTTGTACAGTCCATTCATCAGGAGATACTCCATATTGAGTCATCTGCTGGAAATCAGTGGCTGGAGCGTATATACCACCCACATCATTGGTACGATCATAGTATCCGTAGAACCAGCCATCTTGTCCTTGTACACTGGAAAACTCGGCTACTGAGTCGGCAAATACTTGCGCCTGAACTGGAGTGACAACTGCAAGCGCGGAAATCGAGAGAATTGCGACGTTAAGGCGGAACATGGACGTATCTCCTTCCGAGAGAAAGAACGCTTGCAACACGTACAGGCTTGAAAGCGGCAGAATGACGAGAAACATACAATGAGGAAGTACGTTTCGGCACAAAGGGGATGTGCTGACTTCCATTATAGAAGTTTTTTTCAATGATGTCAAGCAATTAGGGAAATTCATTATAGGAAAACGCTGTGACACTTTTTGCTTTAGAAAAATCCTTATTTGCTTTGGCATTTCCACTTTTTTCTAACGAGTTTCGCCTTTTTGCTCTGGCAGTTTGTCCTCCTGCTCCGAAAAAAACTCCCCCGGCTCTGGCTTGGAGAAAACACTCCTGTCCTTGTCCGTCTATGTGGACAACTCCCTGCCCAATATGACCTCGCTCGTCATGGACAAAGCCGCCTGAATTGCAGAGGTGTAAAAATAAAGTAGGGAGTAGGGACAGCGCAATCAGAGGGCGAAGCACGGCAAACGCAGGCAGCGCAATCAGAGCGACGCCTTATCCTGCGCTCATACTCTTATATGCAGCCAAG
This sequence comes from uncultured Chthonomonadaceae bacterium, assembly GCA_964591025.1. Taxonomy (GTDB): domain Bacteria; phylum Armatimonadota; class Chthonomonadetes; order Chthonomonadales; family Chthonomonadaceae; genus CAZPZP01. The sequence goes on along the minus strand of CAZPZP010000026.1, from coordinate 14,448 downwards.
CAAGAGGAGACCCCTCGCGTGTGTTTCCTCTTGCGGCGTTTTGCGGGTAAGATATAAGAGAGAAAAGGCTCGGCAACGGCTCAAGCCAGTGAGAAAAGAGCAGAAGGAAATTTCGATGCAAGAGGTCACCTATCATACCGTCGCTTATGGTTCCAAAGCGTTCAAATGTCAGCGCGAATACGGCGTTGTCGTCCCCGAATGGGACGGAATTTTGACCGACGCGACTCCGCGATTACCACTGCTCATTATGCTGCACGGCAAAGACAGCAATCGGCACAGTTGGTGGAACAATACGCGATTCCGCCGCTGGATTGCCCATTACAATCTCGTCACGGTGTTTTATGAGGGCGAAAACGGCTGGTACAGCAACGGCTTCGACGGCAATCATCCGTTCGAGGACGACTTCTTTCAGGATTTTCTGCCGCACGTCGAGGCGAACCTGCCCGTCGCGCCCTACGACAAGAGGAACAGGGCGATAGGCGGATTTTCGATGGGCGGCTATGGAGCGATCAAGCTTGTCCTCAAGCAGCCCGAAAAGTTCTCGCTTGCGATTTCGCATAGCGGCTCGCTGGAAAAGCCCCGCGTTGCCGAAGATCATTCCGTGTTCGGGCATCCCGTTCATCATCGCTCCTTTCGCGGCAGCGAGGATGTGTTTCTTCTTGCCGAACGCGCCGCGTGCAACTGGATCACTGAACGCCCGTTTGTGCTTTTCGACTGCGGCAGAGACGACGAACTGGTAGAGGGCAATCACAAATTTCGCGATCATCTCAATTTCTTGAATTATCCGCACTCTTATCGCGAGATGCCCGGCTATCACACTTTCCCTTATTGGGATAGAGCGTTCAAGACCGCCTTGCCGGAAATCGCGCACCGTCTCGGCGCAACAATCAGAAAGTAATCACAAGGAAACCAAACAGCGAGATGTCCAAAGTCAAAGAGTTCGAGTTAGTGGTCATTGGGGGCGGTTCCGCCGGACTCAAAGCGGCGCGTGTTGCCGCCAAAATGGGGCGGCAAGTGGCAGTCGCAGAGGAATTGGAATTAGGCGGCGAATGCTATTGGGCGGGTTGCGTGCCCACCAAAGCGATGGTACGGGCGGCGCAGGTGTGGCATTTAGTTCGCAACGCCGGAAAGTTTGGCATTCATGTGGAAGTGAAAGAAGCCAATTTTGCCGACGCGATGCAGTACCGCTATAACGCCCAACGCACCATTGGAGGCGAAGGCGGGGGCGACGCCGGACTGTCAAAACTGGGAGCCGCGTATTATCACACGCACGCCGCTTTTGAGGACGCGCACCATATCCGTATCGGCAAAGACGTTGTGCGTGGCGAGCAGATCATTGTCGCCGCCGGAACCGTTCCCGCCGTTCCTCCCATTCCCGGACTCAAAGAGGCGGGCTATATCACCAATCGCGAGGCGGTTCATCTCAAGCACTTGCCGCGCCGTATGGTGGTTCTCGGCGCGGGACCGATTGGCTTGGAGTTCGCGCAGATTTTTCGGCGTTTCGGGGCGGAAATTACGGTCTTGGAATATCACAGTCAAATTCTCGGCAAAGAGGACTGCGACATTTCCGCTCTCGCCCAAACCTATCTCGAAGGCGAAGGGATACGCATTCTTTGCGGCGTGATTGTGACTCAAGTCGAAGTTGTCAACGGAGAAAAACGGCTCACGGTTCTTGCGGAGGGTATGCCTCTAACTCTTGCGTGTGATGAAATTCTCGTCGCTATCGGGCGGCAGGTAGACTTCGACGCGCTCAATATCGGCGCGGCAGAGATCGCGCACGATGAACGCCGCTTGACCGTAGACAATTATCTGAGGACAAATCAACCGCACATTCTCGCCGCCGGAGATGTTTGCAGTCAGTATCTCTTTACGCACGTCGCCAGTTATGAGGGCAAACTCGCCGCCGAAAACACCATCATGGAGCGTCCCAAGCCGTTCGACCATCGAGTAGTTCCGCGCTGTACTTATCTTGACCCGGAAGTCGCCAGTATCGGCATGACAGCGGAAGAAGCCCGCAAAATAAACCCGTGCGTTGTCGTGCATTCCTTCTCCTTTGCGGATTTGGATCGGGCGATTTTGCACGGCGAACCACGCGGATTGATCAAGTTGGTTGTGGACGAACTGAGTGGATTGATTTTGGGGGCGCATCTCATCGGGCATGAGGCGTCGAGCATATTGTCAGAGATCGCGGTCTGTATGCGAAACCATATCCCGATTTCTGGCATCGCAGAAACCATGCACGCCTACCCCAGTTTTCCCGAAGCAGTAGAATCTGCCGCCCTCTCCAAACCAACTTAAAACTGAAACCGCCATAGGCTTGTGGCGGTTTCAATTCCCTTGAGGAAAAATGCCTACTAAATCTCGCGAACCGTGCAACACCCGTAAAATGGTAACTCGTGCATCGCTCACTTTGTAGATGATATTGTAGACGCCCACAGGAAGCATTCTGTAATCCAAGCCCAAATCGTTGCGCTGTCTTCCCATGAACGGATATTCCCATAAGGCTTGATATTTGTCCGTAATGCCGATCACTGTTCGAACCGCCGTCTCTTCACTGAACTCAAATATATAATTCGAGATTTCCAGAATATCCGTTTCGGCTTCTTTCGTGACAAAAAGTTCTCGCATCATCAAGCCTTTCCACGGTTTCCTATCAATCTCTTGCTTTCAGCGATAATTTTCTCCGCATATTCTTTCGTAGAAGTGATTTGGATTACCTCACCGTTTTCGATCTGCTTTTCGGCGATGGCGAGTTCCTTGCGGAGCGATTCAAGGCGCACCAGACGTGCATCTTGCTCCTTGAGGAGGAGTAATCCTTCGCCCACGACCTCGCTGATAGAAAGATACATTCCACTCGCGACTTTCTCCTCAAGAAGTGTAACCAGTTCTTGCGGAAGCGAAATACTCATGGTTCCCATGTTCTTGCTCCTCCTCTCAAATTAGCCCTTCGATTTTTGCGGTTTCAGGATAATGGGCGCGGCAGGAATTGGGGCGGGCGAGGTGTCGCGCTCCCACGCTTCCAGTTCCGACTCTTTCAGTCCGCCAACGGTGTCGTCGGGATCGGTGTCTTTGTACTTACGGTTCTCGACGGAGCGGCGAACCATCGCCCACAGCGTTCCAAAAACAGCGATCAGGACACCCACCCAAACGATATTGACGCCCGGCTTGTAGGTGATGGAGAGCGGAATATCCCAGCGTCCGGCACGGCTTGGCAACACCAAGCGAATGCGTGCCTCCTTGGTTGCGGGATCAAGGCGATCCAGCATCGCGATAGCGGGGCTTCCATCGTCCAATTTCAAATCGGGAATTTCGATGTTGGTTTTAATCGCTTGCCCGTCAATCATGCGGATACTCGGCAACGCCTCATAAATCTGCGCCTTCGAGGGATTATTCACGGCATCGGCACGCACTATGACCAAGCGCACCTGAAACGCTCGTCCCGGCTGACTGACGGACTCATAGTAGCCGACCATGTAATCGCCGATTTGCTTTTTCTCTTTCGGCTTGAAGGTGAAACCCGGCTCTTTGCCATCTTCGGTAGGCCACGCATACTGCGGATCGGAGAAAAAGCCGAGATAGAGATCATGACCGAAATACTTATGGATATGGGGCCAACGCATCCGCTCGTATTTCTCTTCGGGAGCCGACTGCTTGTTATGGACAAACCAGCGCGGTTCCATCAGAAAAGTTTTGGAGCCGTCCGCCTGTATTGCGTTACCGGGAGGCGTGACACGAATCTGCACCATGTTGTCAAAATCATAATCGGGATTGAGCGGGCGACCCGGCATTGGCTTGCCCGTCATTTTCTCGAATTCCCACTGATAGCCGAGAGCGGGTTTTGCTCCGTCGCCTTGGCTCAGGGTCAACTGAACCGTGCGCTCATAGGTGTTGGAGATGATAATGCCCAAAATCAGTACGCCCATTCCGACGTGCGCGATCCAGCCTCCTGCCGCGAGCGGTTTGGCGCGAAACACCCGATATGCCAGCATGGTATTCGAGAGTGCCGCGAAAAACCCCATCGCCGCCAATGCGATCACGGCGACGCGCTGAATGCGCGAACTTCCCCATGCTTTTGCCGTTTCAACATGGTCGAGGATATTGGGATCATAAACGGACGCCATTGCGCTTTCCGCCCCCATCACCCAAACAACCAACCCAAACCCGAAAATAATCGTGATCATCCATGGGATGAACAGTTTTTTGAGGAAGGTATCAGGATTGGTTTTGCGCCACGCCACCCAAGGCACAAATCCCATAAACAGAACCGCCAGCAAGGTCGGGAAATACATGAACTTGTTGTAGATCGCCTGTTCCGGTGCGGCGGTGCTTCGCAGGAACGCAAACCATTTATGCCAGATCGGTTGGGTTGTCGCAATGGTAACGAGAACGCAGGTGACAATCATCAACAGAACGGACACATACGAGGCAAAGTCCCGCGAAACCAATGTATCGCCCAGCGTCGAGCGGCGCGGCATCGAGCGATAACGCCCCAACCACAACCCAAGCCCCGCAAGGAAATATGCGGCAACAAGGATAATGAGTATCAGATAGACGCGGTTACTCGCTTCGACAAAAGCATGGATCGAAGCGTTTTTGAGGACACCGGAGCGGGTGATAAAGGTTCCGAGCAAAAACAGACTGAACGCCAAAATGCCCAAAAATGTGTTGGTGCGTGCCATACCACCGCGCACTCTCTGCACAACCAAGCCGTGCATCAAGGCGGTCACTGCCAGCCACGGGAAGAAGCTTGCATTTTCAACAGGGTCCCATGCCCAAAAGCCGTGCCAGCCCTGCGTCTCATAAGCCCAGTAGCCGCCCATGAATAACCCAAGCCCAAGCGTCGCGCAGGACAAGAGCGCATACGGCATGACGCGAGGCGTCCACTTGTCATAATCTTTCCAGATCAACGCGGCGATGGCGTACACATAAGGGACAAGCAGCGAGGCAAACCCGAAGAAAATGGTCGGCGGGTGAATCCGCATCCAATAGTTTTGGAGCGACGGATTCAAACCTTTGCCTTCGGTGAAGGGCCACACCAAGCCCGGATTGGCGGCATAATCTTCCGGTTTCGGCGCGGGGATTTGGCTGAACATATTATGTTCTTTGGTGAGCAAAATCGCGCAGATGACTACTAAAATCGGAATAAAAAACGGCATAATGCGGGCTTCATATTTGCCCGCTTTTACCGCGACGAACAGACCGATAACGGCTGTCATGGCAGCCCATAGAAGGAAACTTCCCTCCTGCGCTGCCCAAACGCCTGCAAACCGATAGACGGGATTCATCTCGTTGCTGACATTATTAAAGACATATTCATAGGTATACTGCTTCGTTTGCATCAGATAGCCGATGCAACTGAATACGCCGAGAATACTTGCCGTTGTCAGAACGTAAAGGGATCGTGCCGCAAGTTTGATCGTTTTCGAGTCCGTGCGTTTTAGCATCAGCACGTATGCGATGATTGCCAAAATTCCGAATACGACACTGCTCCCCGTCAAAAAGCGTCCGAGAGTTCCAACAGTCATGAGTTCACTTTCCTTCTGCCATTACCGTTTTGGGCGAAGCGGTCTGATAGGCAGGTTTCTTGCCCTGATATTTCGAGTCGCACTTGATGAGCAGACTTTTGCTGAGCAGAATCTCTTTGCCCGCCGAATCTTTGCTGATGATTCCGGTAGCGGCGGTTTCGGGAGCGGTATCGAACGCTTCCGGCTTCGCGCCCTGATAGACGACTTCGATTCGCTCTTTATTTTCGTCTTCAATCTCGAAGCGCAACGCCTTGCTTTGGGCGTCGAATCGCGCCGTCTCATGGAAAATTTTGCCGCGCACCTGCACCATCGAACTGGTTTCGCGTGCCTGTTTAATGGTGACATAGGGAGTCATGGATTTGCTGAAGCCCCAAAGGGTGAACCCTGCGGCGATGCTGATTACGAAAAGGGCAAAAATAGAGGCTTTATTCATAGGTCATCATTCTCTCTTGTGTCGCGTTCCATGCGCTTAATCGAGCGGTCTATCACGATCAGATAGCCGAAAATTCCGAGCCACGTAATGAGCGTGACGAGCATGACAGGTGCCATTATTATTTATTACTCCTCAAACGACGCTGAATGCGCCGTGTTCCGACTTTCCACGCCCGAAATCGCAATTGGAACAGCCACGTAAACAGCATTCCGAAAGCAAGAAACGACGGATACAACACCATCTTGTAATCGGCAGTGGTCTTGTCTTTTTTCCACAGCGTATCGGTAGGATGCAAACTGCCCATAATACGCGGCACGATCCAGATCAAAAAGGTTGCCGGAACGATGGAAACCAGCGCGTAGACAGCAGAAAGTTTGCCGCGTTTCTGGAAGTCGCCTGTCGCCGCGCCGCGCAAAATGAGATATGAGGCGTACAGCAGAAGCATGACGACGATAGAGGTTTCTCGCGGATCCCAGTTCCAATAACTGCCCCAGACGGCTCCGGCGAAGACGCTTCCGGTGAGAGTGGCAACAATACAGAATAGAAAGCCGAGTTCCATTCCGATGGCGGCTTTGGCGTCGGTTTCGGGCGTCGGCGATTTCAGCAGAAATTGCAGCGAATAGACGGTTGCGACCACATAGCCGACATAGGCAAGAATGGCGGCAGGAACATGGAAAAACACAATGCGGGCGTCGTCGCCGCCGCGTGTGAAGTTCTGTGCGGCGTTGGCAATAAAAAACGCGCCATAGCAGACATACGCCATGATTAGCCCGCACGCCCATTTCCAAAGAGCGATCTTATCCACTTTCTCTCTGGGGATTTCTTTCATCTCGACCACTGACATAATCTGTTATTTCTCTGTTTCTAATCAATCGCATTGTCGGGGGTTGAAAACCCCCGTCTGAAATGGCGTTCCGCCAAGCGTCCTTCGGACGCGAAAATGGATTGGCTCAGTCTTCCCAAACAAAATGGAATACAAGTGCGGAAATCGCAATCAGCATCACGCCGAAACTGAACAATCCGCCAACATCGCGCCCAATCTGGAGTACCGTCGGGTTTTTGCTATAAAGCGTGATGGCGGCATTGATCAGCATGATCAAAAAAACCACGAGCATCGGCAAACCGAGCGCACTGTACAGTGCCGATGTGCCTTGCGCCTTTGCCGCCAACGCCCCGACAATCGTTGCCGCCGCAGACAACCCAACCGTTCCGCCAAGCATCACACTTATAAATACGAGTGGCGACCCAATAGGCATTCCCGTTATTCCCATATAGGCGGGCGTTACAGCAAGAGCGACAACGGCGATCAGCAAAAAATTAAAGGACAGTTTGCCCGCATACACAGCACTTGCCGTCATGGAAAGCCGCAGTGCCGCCGTTGTGCCGCTGTCCTCTTCATGAACGAAGGTGTGCGCCAACCCCGTAAATGCCGCAAAACACAACAGTACCCACAGCAAGCCCATTTTGCTCGCCGGTTCCCATGCGGGGCGAAGTAAACTGACAACGCCGTCGCGGGTAATCGGGTCGGTCAGCACTCCCATATTGAGAGTCGGCGTGTCTTTCAGGTTGATCGTCGCGAGTGCCAGCAGAAGCAGTGCCGAAAACGTAAACACTCCAACGGCACTGACGGCAACTTTGGTGCGAAGTTCAGCGCGTAAATCTTTGGCGAGCAGTGCCAGTGCCTGTTGATGCCACGCGACGACTCCCTTATTCATTATGGTAGTTCCAGACGCGCCACTGAATCGCCCCATTCTAATTCTCGCGGCTCGTTGGTGGCGACGATGCTGATTCCTCCGCGTTGTTTTTGTTCTGCAACGATCTGTTCGACAATGGCGACGCCGTGAATATCGAGATTGGCAGTCGGCTCGTCGAGGAGCAAAATCGGTGGCTGAGACAACAGGGCAAACGCATATTTCAGGCGTTGGCGCATTCCCGACGAATAGGTTCCGACCAAATCTTTGCCGCGTCCGCGCAGTCCAACTTGAGTCAGTAAAGCGATTAAGTCGTCACGGGTCAGGGTTATTCCGCGCAGTCGGGCGAAAAACTGCAAATTCTCGGCGGCGGACAGTTCGCGATAGAGCGTTAAGTCGGGCGCGACATAACCGATACTGTTTCGGCGCGAAAGGGCGTCTTGTTGCTGTCCGGCAATTGTCACAGCGACTGTGCCTTCAGTGGGCGTCAGCAGTCCCGCGATAATTCGCAGCAACGTACTTTTGCCCGCCCCATTGATGCCGGAGATCACCAGAGTCTGCCCGCCGGAAACAGACGCACTCAGTGGGGCGAAAACCTGCCGCCACCCGAATTGATGGGCGACCTCCTTGATTTCGATCCGATGTTCGCCGTCATGCTTGTCCGCCACCCGATGCTATCCTTTGAGACGCCTCACCGCGTCCGTTGTTGCGTGAAATTTGATTATGCTTGTTGAGAGAGTATACCTCAAGCGGCATCGGCGAGGGGCAGATTTGAGAGGTTGAAGAGGAGAAATCGGGCTATAGGAGAGTGATGGTTCCCGTCTGAAAATCGAGGGTCAGAACACGATTGCGAAAGAAATCCAGACCGAGAACGCCGTCAATCGCGGAAGAAGGCGGAAGCGTATGAGCCACCACAGCAAAACTTTGGCGTTCCTGATCCAAAGCCTCGATTTTATCTACGGTGACACGCGCCGCCGATTCGACTCCGCTGCC
>CAZPZP010000026.1:0-5706 GCA_964591025.1 uncultured Chthonomonadaceae bacterium | reverse complement strand
CGTCATCATTTGGTGCGTCTCTTCTTTTTCGAGTGTTTCCGTCATGGTCTTGCTCTCCAATCGTTATTCTGGTGTCATTTTACCATAACTGCTATCAACTTTGAAGGATGGAAACGCTCTTTGCTTCTCTAATTCAGTAAAGCCGGAAAATATCTGAGCAGGAACCATTCGGCGCGTGTCTAATCTATAGTTGAGACAGGAAATCTCAACTATAGATTTTTCGATAGTGAGGAAATTTATGGCAACAATGACTCTGGCATATCGCATGACCGATCAGCAGGAACTTACAATTCCACAGGAAGCACTGGCACAGTTGGGTTTGCGCGAAGGCGATGCGTTTCAAGTCAAAATTGAAACGATTGGCTCAGAATTCGCGCAAACAGACTCGCAAGAATTACGCCGGAAGGCAGAGCAGATATTTGTTCAAGCCGACGGTATTGAACGTGAATCCAGCAAGCCATTGAATGACGCATTTGAGGGAGAATGGGCGCGGGGCGTCGAAGACAAAGCCCGCAGAATGGGTATTACGTTATGACGCTAACAGACGCTGGACCTTGTAGTTGCCCTGATCGACATTAAATAGGCGCAGAACGCACGCTGTCGGACAATTTTTGCAAAAGCCTCTTTGCCCCTCATCACCACATGGTCGGCGTTTGCCGAAGCCATGTATCTGCTCGCTCGTATAGGCGGTTGGTCTTCGCAAAATACGCTATGGAAATTTGTGGAGGATGGCGTCCTTGTATTTCATGCTCATGCCCCTTCGGAACCGTCGCGGATGCAAGCCCTTATGGAGCAGTATCGTGATCGCCCTATGGATTTCGCGGATGCTTCTTTGGTTTCTGCCGCAGAAGTGCGTAACGACAGGCGAATTTTCACGATAGACAGTGATTTTTATATTTATCAGTGGAACAGTCAAGAGCCATTCGACGTGCTGTTCTGATCCCCTCTTCTCTCCTCACAAGACGAAAAAACCAGAAAATAATTGTGGCAGGAACCATTCGGCGCGTGTCTAACCTATAATAACTCGAACTTATTTTGGATTTTGTGCGATTTCACACGCAACGGTACGGTGAGGACAACGATTGATGAGCCATTTTTGGAAAAAGCCTGCGACGAAGATTTTCGGCGGAACTGTAGGCAGTATTTTGCTTTTGTCAGCGGCACTGTTTTCGCAAGCCGACGGCGTGCGCGGATTGACAACGAAGAAGCCCGCCCTTATGGGCAAACTTTCTTATAACCGCGATGTCCGTCAGATTTTGGTGGAGAACTGTTTCGCGTGTCATGGCGCGGACTCGGCGGCGCGTAAGGCAGGGTTGCGCCTCGATAAGTTTGCCGAGGCAACAGCGAAACGCGGCGACACTTCCCCGATTGTTCCGGGCAAACCCGAACAAAGCGAAATCGTTCGGCGTATGAACGGGCAGGGTCCCCTTATGCCGCCCGTCGAATCGCACAAAAAAATGACGCCCAAAGATATTGCCACCGTCACGAGATGGATCGCGCAGGGCGCAGAATATCAAGCCCACTGGTCATATCTTCCGCCGAAACGCTCCGCTCTGCCCAATGTTAAAGATACGACTTGGGTACGCAATCCCATTGACCGTTTTGTCTTGGCGAAGTTGGAGCAGAACGGTTTGGCTCCCGCGCCCGAAGCCGACAAGCGCGTACTTGCTCGACGCCTCAGCCTCGACCTCACGGGACTGCCACCGGAACCCGCCGATGTCGAAGCGTTCCTTAAAGATACCACACCCAACGCCTACGAAAAATTGGTGGACAAATACATCGCTTCGCCGCAGTGGGGCGAACATCGTGGACGCTATTGGCTCGACGCCGCACGCTACGCGGATACGCACGGCATTCACTTCGACAACTACCGCGAAATGTGGTCGTATCGCGATTGGGTCATTGGGGCGTTCAACAAGAATATGCCGTTCGATCAGTTCACCGTCGAGCAATTGGCGGGCGATTTGCTTCCGAATCCGACCATCGATCAGCGAGTCGCAACGGGCTTCAATCGGTGCAATATCACCACTAACGAAGGCGGGGCGATTGACGAGGAATATAACGTCCTCTATACCCGTGACCGTACCGAAACCATGTCGCTGGTTTTCATGGCGGCAACGACGGGCTGCGCCGTTTGCCATGATCACAAGTTCGACCCGATTTCGCAAAAAGAGTTCTATTCGCTGGCGGCGTTTTTTAATAATACGACACAGCGAGCGATGGACGGCAATGTCACGGACACGCCGCCGACTGTGCCTGTGCCGATGATGGAAGACCGCACCCGCTTCGGCAGCCTGAAAACCGAACTGACCGATGTCCGTAAAAAGGTCGAAGCCCGCCGCGAAGCCGCCAAAGCCGACTTCGCACAATGGCTCCTGTCTGGCGATACCAAAGTCATTACCGCGTCCGTGCCATCGAATGAGATGACGTTCCGCGCCGCACTCGACGAAGGCACGGGCAAAGAGATTCAGGCGACCTTCGACAGCAAAACCCAGAAGATCAGCGCGAACGCCGATCCCGCTTGGGAAGCCGGCAATGTCGCCGACAAAGCGTTTCAGCGCAAAAATAACGCGACGATTGAACTCCCGACAGTCGGCGATTTCGAGAAGGATACAGCCTATACCGTTTCGTTCTGGCTCAAATTGGCTCCCGGCGTCAACAATGGCGCGGTGCTTGCCCGTATGGACGATCAGCACGATTTTCGGGGTTGGGATGTATGGATCGAAGGCAACAAACTCGGCACGCATATCATCAACAAGTGGCCCGAAAATGCCCTCAAAGTCGTCTCGCGGGAGATGCTGGTTCCCGGGAAATGGCAGCACGTCACCGTAACTTATGACGGTTCCGCCAAAGCCGAAGGCGTCAAGATTTACTTCGATGGCAAAAACAAAGATTGGGATACTCAGGCGAACACGCTCAAAGACACCATCAAAACCGCTGTCCCGCTCAAAATCGGTCAGCGGCATACCACCAGTCCCGTCAACGATTTTTCCATGCAGGAGTTGCGGCTGTACAGTAAAGCCCTCAAGCCGGATGAGGTTGTCGGCTTATCCGCTGGAACCCGCGCCTCTTATCTTCTCGCTCGCGGCGCGGCGAAAATGAACGGGACAGAAAAAGACGAGCTGTTTACATGGTGGCTGCCCGGTCAGGACAGCGAATACCGTGCCGCAAAAGCCAACTTGACCGCCATTGAGCAGGAAGAAAAGACGATTCTCCAGCGTGGAACCATTGCCCATGTGTCGCAGGAAAAATCCGAAGAGGCGATGGCATTTATTCTGTTCCGAGGCGAATATGATAAGCGGCGCGAACAGGTCAAGCCGATCACTCCCGCCGCGCTTCCGGCTTTTCCCAGCGATCTGCCGCGCAACCGCTTGGGACTGGCGAAATGGCTCTTGCTTCCTTCGCACCCGCTGACAACCCGCGTCACCGTCAACCGCTTCTGGCAGGAGGTTTTCGGGCAAGGGCTTGTTCGCACGGCGGGCGATTTCGGGATCACGGGCGAACTGCCGTCGCACCCGGAACTGCTCGACTGGATGGCAACTGAGTTCCGTGCAACAGGCTGGGACGTGAAGAAATTCTTCAAGATGCTCGTGATGTCCGCCACGTATCGCCAAGAGGCAGTGACGACTCCGCTCAAGAAGCAGAAAGACGCCGCGAATCGTCTGCTGTCTCGCGGGGCGCGGTTCCGTATGGACGCCGAAATGGTGCGCGATTACGCACTGGCATCGAGCGGCTTGTTGGTCAAGAAAATCGGCGGAGCGAGCGTCAAGCCCTATCAGCCGGAAGGAGTTTGGGAAGCAGTCGCGATGCCCGGCAGCAATACCCGTGACTACAAACGCGATACGGGTGACAATCTTTATCGCCGCAGTCTGTATACGTTCTGGAAACGTGCTGCACCGCCCGCATCGCTGGACATTTTCAACGCTCCGGCACGGGAAGTCTGCTCGGTTGTCCGCGAACGCACCAATACGCCACTTCAAGCGTTGGTGACGCTCAACGATATTCAGTATGTCGAAGCGGCACGCACTCTGGCACAGCAAACCATCAAAGCGGGCGGCTCCGACTGGAAAACCCGCACTGCTTATCTGGCGGAACGACTGTTGGCGCGTCCGTTGCAAGATCAAGAGCGAACCATTGTCGCTAAGAGCCTTAAAACTTTGGCGGAACATTATCGCGCCAACCCCAAAGAGGCACAAATCCTGATCGCTGTCGGCGAGTCGAAACCCGATCCTACGATGAACCCGGCGGAACTTGCGGCATGGACAATGCTGACCAACCAACTGATGAATTTGGATGAGGTACTGAATAAATGAGCGAACACGAACCCGTACACCCGGTCGTCGAAGAATGGGTACGCATGGAGACCCGGCGGCAATTCTTGCGAGGCGGAGCCAACGCACTCGGCATGGGAGCGTTGAGCCTCCTCGCCGGTGACGCTTTCGCCCAAGCACCCAACACTGCGGCGACAAAAAAACCGAACATACTCAAGCCAAACGCGCTCGGATTGCCGCACTTCGCGCCCAAAGCCAAACACGTCATTTATCTGCACATGGTCGGTGGTCCGCCGCAGATGGATTTGTACGACTATAAGCCCAAAATGCAGGAATTTTATGACAAAGACTTACCTGAATCGATCCGCAACGGGCAGCGTCTGACCACCATGACTTCGGGACAGTCACGCTTCCCGATTGCGCCCTCGAAGTACAAATTCGCGCAGTACGGCAAGTCGGGAATGTGGATTTCCGAACTTCTGCCACATACTGCGAAAATGGCGGATGATATGTGCTTCATTCGCTCGATGCATACCGACGCCATCAATCATGAACCGGCGATTACCTATATGCAGACGGGCAATCAAGTGACGGGACGCCCTTGTATTGGCTCGTGGGTTTCGTATGGTCTCGGTTCGCTCAACAACAATCTGCCGACCTTTGTTGTGCTTGTCGCGACCCCTTCCAACACCGATCAGATTCAGGCAATTTCGGCGCGATTGTGGACTTCGGCGTTCCTGCCCGGCGAACACGCGGGCTGTTCGTTCCGTTCGCAAGGCGACCCGATTTTGTATATCAACAATCCGCCGGGAGTGAACACCAAAGTCCGGCGCACCACGCTCGACGGCTTGAAGGCACTCAACGAAATCAACTACAAAACGGTAGGCGACGAGGAGACTCATACCCGCATTCAGCAGTATGAACTTGCCTTCCGAATGCAAGCCAGTGTGCCGGAACTCACCGACTTGAGCAAAGAACCGGAAAGCACGTTCAAGTTGTATGGCGAGGACGCAAAGAAGCCCGGAACCTTCGCCAATACCGCATTGATGGCGCGGCGCATGGTTGAGCGCGGAGTTCGATTTGTCCAGATTTATCTCAATAACTGGGACACTCACTCCAACGTCGCGGGACGCTTGCCGAGTCAATGCAAGGACATAGACCAAGCCTGTTATGGTTTAATTCAAGACTTGAAGGCACGCGGAATGCTCGACGATACGCTGGTCATTTGGGGCGGCGAGTTTGGCAGAACGATCTACTCGCAGGGCGGCTTGACGAAGGACAATTACGGGCGCGATCATCACCCGCGCTGTTATACGATGTGGATGGCGGGCGGCGGTTCGCGTCCGGGTCAGGCGTATGGCGAAACCGATGATTTTTCCTATAATATCGTCAAAGACCCCGTCAATGTTCACGACTTCCACGCGACGGTTCTGAC
>CAZPZP010000025.1:12765-15929 GCA_964591025.1 uncultured Chthonomonadaceae bacterium | reverse complement strand
GGGAGTCAATTCGAGTTGGTGCGTCTGAAAGACGCTTGTTTTTTCCAGACGGGGGGGTTAAAACCCCCGCTGCAAGAGGAGAATATTAAGAAGGGATCAAGCAGCAAGGCAAACGCCCCTTTCATCGGAATGAAAGGGGCGTCATGAAGGCAGAAAGACTTTAGCTTATCAGTCACCCAGTTTGTTGTAGTTGGCGATGATGAGAAGCAGGTCGGCAATGTCGTTGGCTCCGTCGCGATTGAAGTCGGCGGAAACTTGGTAGGCGATGGCAGGGCTGATCTTATTGTATGCGGCGATCAGTATTAGCAAATCGCCAATGTCTACCGCGTTGTCATTGTTGGCGTCACCGGCGAGAAGCGTGCCATTGATTCCGCTGACATCATTCTGAGTGACATCAACGTTGCTGGCGAGCAGTTCGCGCAGCCAGTTCGCATTTTTCGCCTTGACGGTGCTGTACACATCAGGATTGACATAGGCGGTATACGTGCCGTCGCCGTTGAGGACGACAGAGCGTACCTGATTGCCGTTGGTACCATTGAATTGAAGAAAAACCGGACCGACGGGCGTCACAGTTGTACCGATATTGGCGATTCCTTCGAGTGTGAGCGTGCCTCGTGCAGCGGGCTGGAACGCTTCACCTTCGCGCAAAACAATACTGGAACCAACGACATTATCCTCCAAACCACCAAATGTAATGAGTTGCGGGTTTTGCAGGCAGAGGCGAACTTGATTGGGCAAATTGGGATAAACAAACGGAGATGTGCCGACCTGTGTGATTCGGAACTGCCCGCCGGTGATCGCGCCTGTTCCTGAGATCGCAATCGCAAGGCTTTGCAGTCTGACTTGAATGCGTTGTCTTCCGCCGAATGCTGCACCCAAATCGGTGACGCCAAAATCAATAATGGTGGTACTGTTCAATGTGCCGCTCATGGTAAATGTGCCGGTATCTCTGTCGAACGAACCTGTCATCGGAACTGACGGGTTGGGAGCGGTAGGTTCACCGAAGGATGGATCAGAGGGAAAGACCGGGAAGCGGAATGCGCCGGCGAGTACGTTGTTGTTGGCACCTCCGGCATTGCTGATGATAAGTCGGGAAAGATTCTGGCTGACAAAGTCGACTCCACCGCTGGCAAGTGTTTCGAAGTTAATGCCGAACGCATTGCCGGAAACGAACAGATTGCCCGTGAAAATATAGGTTTCGCCGCGCTGGTCGGGCAGTTGAGCGCGAGACGAGCGTACAGAAGACAGTGTGAGCATGACAGCGAGCGCACAGAGAATAGATTTGAGACGCATCGAGGGTTTCTCCTTTGATTGGAAACAAGAGTCTGGCGACAAGGCAAAAACAGCGTCAGAGAGGATTTCCTGACAGAATTGCGTGTTGCATATTTCGTGCCATGACGCAATTTTTTGCATCTCTTTTTTCATTCTGTGGCAAAATTTTACAAACGGCTTTCCAAGCGCGAATGAGGATTGTGCCAATTCTCAAGAACTTCTGAGCAGTAAGCAGGAATTCCATTCGTCAAGCGCGAACTTTCATGTGTCATATTACTGCTTCCGGTTTTGAGACCGGGAGAGAATGAAACAAACAGAATGAGGAGAAACAAACGCATGGATCAGAGCAGACGTGACTTTTTACGGAACGCGACGGTGGCAGGAGTGGGAATTGCCTTCGCCGATGAGGCATGGGCAAAACCCGTCCGTTCCGCCAACGAGAAAGTGGCTTTCGCGTGTATCGGAGTGGGCGGCAAAGGCGGAAGCGACACTTCCGACGCGGCAAAATTCGGTGATGTCGTGGCGATTTGCGATATTGACGACAACACACTCGCAAAGGCAAAAGAGAAGTATCCGAATGCCAAAGTCTATACCGACTATCG
This sequence comes from uncultured Chthonomonadaceae bacterium, assembly GCA_964591025.1. Taxonomy (GTDB): domain Bacteria; phylum Armatimonadota; class Chthonomonadetes; order Chthonomonadales; family Chthonomonadaceae; genus CAZPZP01. Next base: position 14,055 of record CAZPZP010000025.1, on the reverse strand, counting down.
CAAAATGTTCGAGGAGATGGGCAAAAGCATTGACGCCGTTACTGTCAGCACGCCCGATCATCACCACGCGATTGCGGCGGCGATGGCGATAAAAATGGGCAAGCACTGTTTTTGTCAGAAGCCCCTGACGCGCAGTATTTGGGAGGCGCGACAACTGGGGGAACTCGCCCGCAAGATGAAAGTCGCGACCCAAATGGGCAACCAAGGCACGGCGGGCGGCGGGCTTCGCAACGACGCCATGATGATCAAGAAGGGCATTCTCGGAACTGTCACCGAAGTTCACTGCTGGACGAATCGCCCGATATGGCCTCAGGGCATGGAACGCAGTGCAGAGAAACCCGTTCCCGCTCATGTGCATTGGGACGAATGGATTGGTCCCGCACCGATGCGTCCCTATGCCGACGGCTATCATACGTTTGCATGGCGCGGCTGGTGGGATTTCGGCACAGGCGCACTCGGCGATATGGCGTGCCATACCGTCAATATGCCCTACATGGCTCTCGACCTGCGCTATCCGACTTCCGTTGTCGCAACCACGTCCGGCAACAACAAGGACAGTTTCCCGAAATCCACCGAGATCACTTTCGAGTTTCCGGCAACCAAAGATCGTCCCGCCGTCAAAATGGTCTGGTATGATGGCGGCAAAATGCCGCCCGCCGATCTGTTCGAGGGAACCAAGCCGTCCGATAGCGGCTCGCTTATCATCGGAACCAAGGGCAAAATGTATACCGGCGGCGATTATGGCGGCGGCGGCAAACTGTTCGGCGATGCGTCAGAAATTGAGGTAGACTATACGCGCTCGCCGGGACACTTCGAGGAGTTCATGCGGGCGATCAAAGAGGGCATTCCTGCCACTTCCAACTTCCCCGATTACGCCGGACCGCTCACAGAAACGATTCTGCTCGGCAATTTGGCAGTCTGGGCGGAAGGCAAAAAGATCGAGTGGGACGCCAAGAAACTGAGAGCCAAAAACGCCCCCGAAGTCGCGAAAATCATCAAACCGGACTATCGCAAGGGCTGGGAACTTTAGGAAAGAGGGGGAGAGGGGGAGAAAGAGAGAGGGGGAGAAAGGGAGAAAAAACCGATGCAGTGATCCACGAAAGAACACGAAAACAATTCACGAATGAATCCCTAAAGAAAGAATGTTGAATTGTCCCTGCGTTCCCCGTGTCCCCTGTGGTTCTTAGTCTCCCTTTCTCTCCCTCTCCCTTTCTCCCCCTCTGTGCAAAATGTCAGAAATGGAGAAACGTCGTCGGGAGGCGGCACGCGGGTTTATGGGGCGTGTTGCGC
>CAZPZP010000025.1:0-12665 GCA_964591025.1 uncultured Chthonomonadaceae bacterium | reverse complement strand
GAAATGGAGAAACGTCGTCGGGAGGCGGCACGCGGGTTTATGGGGCGTGTTGCGCTGTTGTCGCTGTTGGTTGGGGCAATTGCGTATGCCGCATGGTTCGCGCCGTTTGCCCAACCACTCAAAAGCGTTCCTGTTATTCCTGTGTCCGAAACCCAATGACCGAACCGCAAACCACTAAAAATACAGCCGCCAAACGTCCTGTGATACGCCTCGAAAAGCGTGTTGTGAGATTGTTGGCGGTTGTGATTTTGTTCGGGGCGTTGCTGCGGCTTGTCGGACTCGGCTGGAGTTTGCCAGATAATCGCCATCCGTATGCGACCTATCACCCCGACGAGCGGATCAATCTCAACGCCGCCCTGCAAGCCGACGTCTCGCATCTCAAATTCGACATCGGGTTCTATAACTACGGCGCGTTCTATTTCTACCTCGTCAACGTCTCGCATATTGTCGGGCGGGCATATAGTGTGATTCCAGAACCTCCTCAAAACGTCAGCAATACTATGCCGTTTGTCGCCAAAGAGAACGCGGGGCTGTTCTTGATGGGGCGGCTCGTTACGGCGTTGATGGGAATTGCGACGATTCCGGTGATTTTCGGGATCGGCAGACGACTTTATCGTGATCATGTCGGGCTTTTTGCGGCGTTGCTGTATGCGATAGCCCCGCTTGCGGTTGTTCACGCGCACTTTTTCACAGTAGATGTGCCGTCTACGCTGTTTGTTGCGCTGGCGTTATTATACGCGGCTCGCCTCCTCGAAAATGTGACGACGCGGGATATTGTCCTCGCTGGTGTCTGGACGGGACTTGCTGCGGCTACGAAATATAATGCCGTGCTTGTAGGGATTGCGCCGCTTGCCGCGCTCTTCCTCACTCCTGCTAAAGAGGGGGAGAACTCTACTCGCCTGACTCGCAAACCTTTTTTATCAGTGATAATTCTTCTTGCTTCTATCATTTTCACGTTTCTGATCGCGTGTCCGGGTGTGTGGCTCAATTTTGAGGCGTTTTGGAATGGGATACCGAACTATCCCGGCTCTGGGGTGCGCTATGAATTGTTCGAGCATTCACGGGAAGGACATGGCGAACTCTTCCTCAAAACGGGCATTGGGGCTATGTATCATCTTTTGATTTCACTGCCGCAGGGTTTGGGTATTCCGTTCGTTCTGCTTTTTCTTGTCGGTCTCGGAGTCGCGATACGTCGCCGAACTCCCGCCGATAAGATGCTGCTCACGTTCTTTTTGCTTGCCTATCTATTATATAGCCTTTCGGCGGTGCGGTTTGCGCGGTATATGCTGCCGCTTTTTCCGGTGATTTGTGTTCTGGCGGCGCGGGCGATTGTAGAACGCAAGCCCAATACGTTCGGGAAATTTACGTTTGTACTCGGAATGACGGCGGGCGTAGTTGCGGCGTGGATGTCTGTGTTATGCGTCGGAATTATGAGCGGCAAAGACCCGCGAGACGCCGCCGCCGATTGGCTTGAGAAAAACGCCAAATCCGGTGCTTCTGTGGCGTTCGGGCGGATTCCTTGGTTCACGTCGCCGCCGCTCCATCCGCGTTTCGGTCTGCCCGCCGCGCCGCAGCGTGCCGAAGCCGTCAACGATACATCGCGTTATACTTTTCGCATTCCAAGCAGCGAGTGGGACAAGGGCGTTCTTGAGCCTTTGCCCGATTACACCATTGTTTCCAATCTCGAAACCATGCATCCCTTACGCCTCGACAATTCAGAGACTATCGCGTTTCTTAATGCCGCAAAAATCAATCGCAACGCGCAGATTTTTACGACAGGATTCCCCAACGCCTTCTTTGGAACCCATACCCTCATCAGCGAAGATATGCTCTATATTCTGCCGGAGGTCATCATTTATTACGAATAACAGTTATTACGAATAACGGATGGGTCGTTGAATTCGGGTACAGAAACGTACCCGTCTAAAAAACAGACGTCCTGCGGACGGTGAAGTTGTGAGTCGTCAGTTTGTATTGTAGGTTCGCTTGTCTTGAAAGGCGAAATTCGCCTCTTCTGCCTGATACGTTACCAACAGAGCGTAAATGTGGCAGTCTGTTCGTCCGTAGGACGTCTGTTTTTTAGGCGGGTACGTTCTTGTACCCGGATGCAGATCGAGGCGAACGACTGTTGCGTTAACCAATGACCCACCGACCCCGCGTTGTCACGAAGCGATTGCGTGATCGTTTTTGGGTATGTCTCGAAGGAGACGCTATTCTCTGTCTTAACAGAGTGCTGGCAGAGAATGGAAAGGCAAAAGAGAACGTGCAAGACAAAAAGACAATGAGAACGAAAAAAAGAGCGGCAAGCGGAGTGTGGCTACTGCTTGCCGCATTATTGCTGACGGGAACCGAGACGCACGGAACCGGAGGTCACGTTCCGCGTCAAGAGTCTCAAGAGTCGGTTATAAACGGTTCATATTGCTGAGAAGCGACTTCTCGATACCAACGGCGAGCGCGTCCTCGGCAAACCCAAAGATAGGATCAGGCAGGTTGATTTTGCGGCAGACATTGCGGCGCAAATAGAACATTCCATACGTTGTCGCCAACGCTCCTGCCGCGCCGACCACTGCCCCTGCCATTCGGGATTCTTTGCGCGACGCCATCAGCGCGGAACCAACCAATGCGCCCGACAGTATTCGAAACGCCACACTCAGCGGCAGGATACGGTCGGGGCATTTTGGCAGTTTATCCACCACCATTTCGCCCGCCGCCATCACACCAAGAACGGTGGCAACTTGCGGCGAACTCAATTTTCCCAACGGAGTATCCACCGGAATCGCGTTCGGTGTTGTGGACAGCATTTTGCTGAGAAGGGCAGGGGCAGTCATCGAACGCATTCCTGTCACTATTCCCAACCCCAACGCTTTCAATATCAAGGACATGAGTGTTGACTCTCCATTTCATTCTTATAAGCGCGATATTGCGCGTGCAAAAACGACGAACGAAGCGGGCGAATTGTTCGCCGAATCTCATCGCGTCACGGAATAAGAGAGAGGAAATCGGGGAATTTTCGCCGTTTGCAGAAATCCAGTTGACTTTCCGGGCAGACGTAGAGTATATTACAAAGGTTTGCGCGAATTCTTTCTCGCTCAGACTATATCGCGGAGATGCAAGAGGAGGCGGCAACGGAAGAGAAGGCTCTTCCCCAGTGAGTTGTCCAAAGGAAATGGTTCGACCAAATCGGTTCGTGCCTGTCTGCCCTACCCCCTCCTTGCGTGAGGGCTTTTTTATTGCCTGTCCGCTGTCTTTGGGTGATTAGGTGATTGGGTCGTTGGGCATCATGCCCTGAACAATTTTGTTCCCCAATGACCCAATGACCCAATCACCTAATCACCTAATTTCACCGGAGGATTGGCATCCTATGCCCACGATCAATCAGTTGGTCCGTAAAGGTCGCAAGCGACAGATCAAGAAAACCAAGGCTCCCGCGCTCAAGAGCAATCCCCAGATGCGCGGCGTGTGTCTTCAGGTTCGTACCATTTCGCCCAAAAAGCCGAACTCGGCACTGCGAAAAATCGCCCGCGTGCGATTGACCAACAAAGTGGAAGTCACCGCCTATATTCCCGGTATCGGTCACAATTTGCAGGAACACTCCGTCGTGATGATTCGCGGAGGGCGCGTCAAAGACTTGCCCGGTGTGCGCTATCACATCATTCGCGGCACACTCGACACGCAAGGCACCAAAGACCGCAAGTCCAGCCGCTCAAAATACGGAACAAAGAAACCCAAGTAGGGAACAGGGAACAGGGAACAGGGAACAGAACACTTCCTTTTCCTTTGTCTCTTTTTGAGGAGATACTATGCCGCGAAAAGGTCCCGTGCGTCCGCGCTTAATTTTGCCGGACCCGATTTACAACAGTGTTGACGTTCAGAAGTTTATCAACCGCCTGATGATGGACGGCAAAAAGTCCGTCGCCGAAAAGATTTTCTATACGGCAATGAAGCAGGTTGAAGAGAGAGCGAAACGTCCTGCAATGGAAGTTTTCAATGCCGCTGTCGGCAACGTCATGCCGCGCATTGAGGTGCGTCCACGCCGCGTCGGTGGTTCTACCTATCAGGTTCCCGTCGAAGTCCGCGAAAGCCGCAAACTGTCACTTGCTCTGCGCTGGCTCGTACTCAACTCCCGCAAACGGGCAGGTCGCTCGATGGCAGACAAGTTGACTGGCGAGTTCATGGACGCCGCAAACGGACAGGGCGCGTCCGTAAAGAAACGCGAAGACATTCACCGTATGGCAGACGCGAACAAAGCGTTCGCGCACTATCGGTGGTAAAACAGTCGCCCAACTGAGATCGCACGCAATGGCGGGTGCGCTGCTCGTGGCGGCTCCTCCCGCAGAGGCTATTTTGAGGTATCTCACTCTGGCGGGAGAGGCGACCCTCTCAACAATATGAGGGTTGCGCCTGTAACGGCGAGATACCTGCTCGGTTATATACGCACTCAGTCGGAGGCAGAACTAAGTTACCAACATGGCACGATCACACGATTTAGACAAGACACGCAACATTGGCATTGCCGCGCATATAGACGCGGGCAAGACGACGACGACCGAGCGCATTTTGTTTTATACTGGCAAGACCCACCGCATGGGCGAAGTGCATCAAGGCGCGGCGACGATGGACTGGATGGTACAGGAGCAGGAGCGCGGAATCACCATCACGTCTGCCGCAACCACCTGCTTTTGGGGATTGGAAACCGACCCGGAAACGGGAGCTCGCGCACAAACGCACCGCATCAATATCATAGATACGCCGGGACACGTTGACTTCACGGTTGAAGTCGAGCGTTCCATGCGTGTTCTTGATGCCGTTGTCGCTGTGTTCTGCGCCGTTGGCGGTGTTCAGCCGCAATCTGAAACCGTGTGGCGTCAGGCAAATAAATACAAGGTTCCGCGAATCGCATTCGTCAATAAAATGGATCGTTTGGGCGCAGACTTCTATACCGTTGTCGAAAAAATGATCGAGCGGCTTGGAGCCAACGCGATTCCGATCCAACTGCCTATCGGCGCGGAAGCCGAATTCATTGGGCTTGTCGATCTCGTCACGATGACCGCGACGCGCTATATGGACGACGAAGGCAAGCAGATTGAGACGATCCCGATCCCAGATGATATGAAGGATTTGGCGAACGAGTATCATACCAAACTCGTTGAAGCCGCCGCCGATGCCGACGATTCTATCGCGGACAAGTTTCTCGAAGGCGAGCCGATCACCGTCGCTGAGATTAAAGCCGCGTTGCGCTTGGGAACGATTAACAATAAACTGATGCCAGTTCTTTGCGGTTCCGCTTATAAGAACAAGGGTGTCCAAGCGATGCTCGATGCGGTTATCGAATATCTGCCGTCGCCGGTAGATGTCGATTCCGTACCCGGCGTCAATCCCGACACGGGAGTCGCAGAGGTTCGCAGACCGTCCGATGATGAACTGTTCTCCGGCTTGGCGTTTAAGATCGCAACCGATAAATATGGCATTCTCACCTTCTTCCGCGTTTATAGCGGCATTTTGACAACGGGCATGACCGTGATGAATGCGACCAATGGACGCAAAGAGCGCGTTGGGCGTATTGTCCGAATGCACGCCAATAGCCGCGAAGATGTGGATGCTATCTACACGGGTGATATTGCGGCGATTGTTGGCTTGAAAGAAACGCGCACGGGCGACACGCTTTGCGACGAAAAAAAGCCGATCACTCTGGAGAACATTTCGTTCCCTGACCCGGTTATCTCTGTCGCTATCGAGCCAAAAACCAAAACGGATCAGGACAAACTCGGTGAAGCACTGGCAAAACTTGCGAGGGAAGACCCGACGTTCCGTGTGAGCAGTGACCCCGAAACCGCGCAAACCATTTTGAGCGGCATGGGCGAATTGCAGCTCGATATCAAAATCGACATTCTGAAACGCGAATACGGGATTGAGGCGAACTTCGGTGCGCCGCAGGTTGCCTATCGCGAATCGGTGCATCGTACTGCGACTGCCCGCGTGCCGTTCAAGCGTCAGACGGGTGGCAACGGTCAGTATGGCGACTGTGAATTGCGAGTCGAACCACTGGAAGCAGGCAAAGGCTTCGAGTTCGTCAACAAACTGTCCGGCGGATCGATTCCGAAGGAATATGTCCCTGCGATTGAAAAGGGTGTGCGCGAAGCACTCGATTCGGGTGTAGTTGCGGGCTATCCCGTTGTTGACATTCGGGTTGCAGTCACGGATGGTTCCTATCATGAAGTCGACTCTTCGGAAATCGCCTTCAAGATTGCTGCAAAGCAGACCATGCAGGAAGCACTCCGCAAAGGCGGCGCATATCTGAAAGAGCCGATTATGTCGGTGGAAGTTGCTACGCCCGAAGCCCATATGGGCGACGTGATTGGTGACATCAACCGTCGGCGCGGACGCATGGAAGGCATGGAACCAGAGCCGGGCGGAAAGCAGTTGGTTCGCGCCCAGGTTCCGCTGTCGGAAATGTTCGGTTATGTGAATGAACTGCGTGGTTTTACGCAAGGACGCGCTTCGTTCGCAATGACTCCTTCGCACTATGAGGAAGTTCCGCGCAATGTGGCGGAAGAGATCATGGCGAAGGGTTCCGGTAAACAGCTGGCGAAAGCCTAACGGATTGGGTCGTTGGGTCATTGGAACAATGCTCTCATCATAATGTAGCATTCTGTTTTTAATGACCCAATGACCTAACGACTCACTTGAAAACTGTTTCCTTGCTGCGTCCTTGTGACGCACGGCGCGAATCATGCGCCTCATCGGTTTCCGAATGCGAATTCTACCGAGCAAAGAGACGGTTTTCTGAAATACGCCCAACTGGCGGCGCGTTTCGAATAATTAAACACAACGAAGTCAGAGGTTTTGTTACGCCTCTGACTTCCTTGTCGCTTGAAGAAGCCCCAAATCTTCCTCTCGCACAATTTCATACCGCTGTTCTTTCCGCGCTCCGACGTACCGAGCAGACACACTTTATGGCGCAATAAGGGCTTATACCCTTTTGCGGCGAAGCGTTTGACTGCAAACCGAATGCGTCTACTCTTGCGACTTGCGCGGGAAGACTAATACCCACCTCTGATTGAGGAGAACTGTATCTTATGGCAGCACTTGGAAGACAGGATAAGGTGCGTATTCGCCTTCGGGCGTTCGACCATCGCATTCTGGATCAGTCGGCAGAAAAAATCGTCTTTACGGCGAAAAGCACAGGGGCGCGAGTTTCGGGTCCTATTCTGCTTCCTACCGACAAATTGATCGTTTGTGTGAACCGGGGAACCACGATTGACAAAGAGTCAATGGAGCATTTCGAGCAGCGCACTCACAAACGGCTGATCGATATTCTCGACGCAGGTCCCAAAACGATTGACGCGCTGATGCGGCTCGATTTGCCGAGCGGCGTAGACATCGAAATCAAACTGTAATGTCATGGCATCGTGGCAAAAATGGCAAATGATGGCGGACGAATCACTGACCGCCGCAACAATTCTTCAAGACGCAGGATCGCAGCGACCTAGTATCAGCAGATACTACTATGCCGCATTCCAAATTTCGACAGCGACCTTGTTGTATCTCCGCCTTACGCCTCCTAACGGTGCCGAAGGCTGGAGCCATGTAGACACGCCCGACTTGATCCGTACTCGTTCGGAACCACTCGTGCAGTCTCGCGATCTGCGAAATAATCTCGCAAGGCGACTTGCCGAGTTATACAAACTGCGGATTGAAGCAGATTATTTAGGTGGTGCTGAGATCAGCGAAAGGAAGTTGAAGCTACAGGCGTCATCAGCACGTTATGTAATCAAATTCCTGAGCGAAGTTTTGCCGAAGGAGTGAATTTATGACTGCAACATTAAATTCCGCACAGCAGGAAGCCGTTGAGTGGCTGAAACAGGAATTTGCCAAGCGTCATCTACTCGGCACGGTTTATGATCATTTGGCAAAGCCGTACATTCGTACAGTGATGGTTCCCGTTCATCTTAAGGGTGACGAGAACGCGCCAGAGAAAAAGTTCGATGCACACGACATCGCGAGTACATTGCAAGATATTGAGGACACTTGGAATTTCCAAGAACCAGAACCTCAAGCACCCCTGTTTCTGAAACCAGCAGCAGGAAAATAAATTAGGAGCAGACTGTGGTAGACACAATTCTGGGCAGGAAGATCGGAATGACCCAAATCTTTAGCGAACGCGGAGAGATCATTCCGGTCACCGTGATTGAAGCAGGCCCCTGCATTGTCACGCAGCTCAAAAGTGTTGAAACCGACGGCTACAGTGCCGTGCAGGTAGGGTTTGGGGAAATTCGTCCCAAACTCGTCAACAAGCCGGAGCAAGGACACTTTAAGAAAGCAAATGTTACGCCCCTTCGCCATCTGCGCGAAGTGCGAACAGAAAAGCCAGAGGATTACAATCTCGGCGATGCGATTAAAGTGGACATTTTCTCGGTGGGGCAGCGTGTCAAAGTGATGGGGACATCTAAAGGTAAAGGCTTCGCTGGTGTCGTCAAGCGATACCATTTTCATGGCGGAGACAAAACGCACGGCTCGACGGTTTTTCGCAAGCCGCAATCCGGCGGTGCTACCGACGCCGCACGTACCTTCAAGGGAACCAAAAAGCCCGGACAAATGGGGAACGCGCAGGTGACGGTACGCGGTCTGAAGATCGAGCGTATCGATGTTGAGAAGAATTTGATAATGATTCGCGGCGCGGTTCCGGGTTCGGACGGCGGCTTGCTGGTCATTCAACGGATGGGCAGATAGAGGAGAAGGTAGACATGGCAACTGTGCCTCTGTATGATAATACAGGCAAAGAAATTGGAACACTGCCGCTGCCGGACTCCATCTTCGGTGTGGAATTCAACGAGGGTTTGGTTCACCAAGCCATCGTCACCGAAGAAGCCAATATGCGACAGGGTACACACGACACCAAAGGGCGCAGCGAAGTGCGCGGTGGTGGACGCAAACCTTGGAAGCAAAAAGGCACTGGACGCGCCCGTCAGGGTTCAATTCGTTCGCCGCAATGGCGCAAGGGCGGCATTGTTTTTGGTCCGACACCGCGCTCGTATCGGAAGAGATTCCCGATCAAGATGCGCCGTGCCGCTATGCGATGCGTGTTGTCGAACCGCGTCGCCAATGGAGCCGTGCTGGGGTTGGACGCGCTCGTATTCGCGGAGATCAAGACTAAAACGGCAATCGCACTGCTGACAGCACTGGGCTTGAATGAGACGCGCCGCGTCTTGATGATCGTCCCCGAATATGATCTCAATGTGCTGAAATCCACACGCAATCTGCCGAACGTGGAACTGCGTTACGCGCCGAACTTTTCTGTCCGTGATGCAATGGTCGCGCACAAAATTGTGATTGTCAGAGCGGCGGTTGCCAAGATCGAAGCCGTCTGGACGCCCAATTCGCAGCGCACCAAAACGACTGAGGAGGTAGAGGCGTGAAAGACCCGCATCTGATCATCGAACGCGCTTTGCTGACGGAAAAAAGTACACAGCAAGCGGTTCTCAACAAATATCACTTCCGCGTAGACAAAAGTGCCAACAAAATCGAAATCAAGTCCGCCGTCGAAGCCCTCTATGGTAAGGGAGAAGTCAAGGTGATGGCAGTCAATACGATTTCGGTCAAGGGCAAAAAACGTCGCGCACAAACGAAGAACGGCAAAGCCGGTTATACGAAGAACTGGAAAAAGGCAATCGTAACAACCGATAAGCCGCTGGCGATCTTCGAGGAGATGGGTGTCTAATGCCACTGCGACAGTACAAACCGAGAACTCCGGGAACACGCTTCCGCAATGTCAGCACATTTTCGGAGTTGACCCGGAAACCAAATAGCAACAAGCCGGTTGACCCGTTCAAGCCGCTTCTCAAGCCGCTTCACAGCACAGGCGGGCGCAACAACAAAGGGCGTATCACGCACCGATTCGCTGGCGGCGGCAACAAGCGCAGGTATCGCGTCATTGACTTCAAGCGGAACAAATACGACGTTCCCGCGACGGTCTTGACGATTGAATACGATCCCAATCGCACCTGCCGCATTTCGCTCATTGAATATGCGGATGGTGAGAAGCGATACATCCTGACGCCCGTCGGAATGAAAGAGGGCGATCCGATTGTTGCGAGCGAGACGGCGGACATCAAGCCCGGAAACAGTCTGCCTTTGTGGGCGATTCCGGTGGGTACGCTGATCCATAATATCGAACTGCATCTCGGCAAAGGCGGACAGTTGGTTCGCTCCGCCGGAATGTCGGCGCAGTTGATGGGCAAGAACTCCGGTCCGAACGGCAAATTCATTCAGGTGCGTCTGCCTTCGGGTGAAACGCGCTTGATTTTGGCAACGTGCCACGCGACGATTGGCGTCGTCGGCAATGCCGAACACGAGAACGAATCGTGGGGCAAGGCAGGAAAATCGCGCTGGATGGGAATTCGTCCGCACGTTCGAGGTATTGCAATGACCCCGCGAGACCACCCGCACGGTGGCGGCGAGGCGCAAAGCCCGATTGGACGCAAGAAGGGTCCGTCGAGTCCGTGGGGACAGCCCGCTATTGGCGGCAAGACCCGCTCCAACAAATCCAGCAACAAGTTCATCATTCGCCGACGCGGCAAGAAGTAAGGAGGGAACAGGGAACAGGGAACAGGGAACAGGACACTGCCACAACAAAGAAGCAAAGGACACAAAGACTAATGCAAGACTCTTTTCGTGCTTTTTGTTTTCGTATTCTTTCGTGGATCGAATTTGCATTGTCCTGTTCCCTGTTCCCTGTTCCCTGTTCCCTCGGAGAGAAAAATGGCACGTTCACTTAAAAAAGGTCCTTATGCCGACCCGAAACTGCTTGAGAAAATTCGGGCGATGAACGCCGTGAAAGAGAGAAAGGCGGTCAAGACTTGGTCAAGACGCTCGACAATCTTCCCGGATTTTATCGGTCATACGTTTCTGGTGCATGATGGGCGCAAACATATTCCGGTATTTGTGACAGAAAACATGGTCGGGCATAAGCTCGGCGAGTTCGCCAGTACCCGTACTTTCAAGGGACACGCAGGACAGCAAATCGAGCGGCGTTCCGGCATCAAATAGGATAGGACGACACAGACAATGTCAAACGAAACCCTTGTGGCGGCGCGTCCCAAAGAACACCGCGAACGCCGCAAACAAAATCGAGGTCGCAAAGTCGCCCCGAATCAGGCGATGGCGATAGCGAAGTTCGTCCGCGTTCCTCCGCGTAAAGCCCGTCTGGTTATGGACGCGGTGCGCGGCAAGTATGCTCAGGACGCGCTGGACTTTCTGCGCTTTATCCCCAACCGCGCCGCCGGCTATATCTCGAAAGCCCTGGCGTCGGCGGTGGCAAATGCAGTCAATAATCATGGACTTGCGCCCGACAATCTCAAACTCATTGAGGCACGCATTGACGAAGGACCTCGTATGAAGCGGATGCAGCCTCGCGCTCAAGGTCGCGCTTATGCGATTCTCAAGCGAATGAGTCATATCATCGTGATTGTCGAAGATGCAGGTCCCCGCGTGCGAAAGCCGCGCAAAGTGACCGGCGCGAAAGCGGCAACAGCGGCGCGTTCGGCACGAGTGGCGGCATCAACCGCAACGGCGATAGCTCCTGCCACGGAAGTCGAAGAGGTCACCACGACTCCGGCGACAGACGTTGTCGAAGAGACGACGCCTGTTGTTACAGACGCGGCGGTTGATACGGTTCCTGAAGTGATTGAGACAGCGGCGGATACTACAGCCGCAGTCGAATCAACAACGGACACGACAGCCGAGACCACAGAAACGACTGCGACAGTAGACAATACAACCAAGGCTCCCGAAGCCGCTTCCACGGATACAACCGACGAGATCGGCGCACCTTTAGAAGCGGTTAAGACGGACGCAGAGACGAAATAGGAAAGGAACGGCTCTTTTATGGGACAAAAAGTTCACCCCATCGGGTTCCGCGTCGGCGTCATTCGGGATACCGATAGCAAATGGTACTTGCCGAAGCGCGGCTTCGCCGATGCTTTGTATGAGGATCACCAAATCCGCAAGTATATCAAGAAAAAGTATATGCAGGCGGCGATCTCGAAAATGGAGATCGAGCGTCAGGGAACCCGCGTGCGGATCACCCTGTTTACTGCGAAGCCCGGCATTTTGATCGGCAAGGGCGGCAAGGGCATTGATGATCTCAAAGCGCAATTGGTCAAAAATACCAAGCGCAAAGACAACGAAGTTCATGTCTCCATTCAGGAGATTCGCCAGCCCGATATTGATGCACAGTTGGTTGCCGAGTCGATTGCACAGCAGATCGAGCGTCGTGTTGCTTACAAGCGTGCGATGCGTCAGGCGATTCTTCGGGCGATGAAGCTGGGCGTCAAGGGCATCAAAATCATGTGTGCTGGACGTCTTGCAGGATCGGAAATGGCGCGGCGCGAAGGGGATCGTCAGGGCAAAGTGCCGCTTCAGACGATCCGTGCCGACATAGATTATGGCTTCACGACGGCGATTACAACTTATTCTGCTATTGGTGTCAAAGTCTGGATTTACAAGGGCGATATTCTGCCCGGTCAGGCACGCCAATCGGAAGCACCTCAGCCGAGCCGTCCGGATCGCTCCGGCGAACGGGGACGCGGTGGTGACCGAGGCGGAGATCGCGGTGGTCGTGGCGGCGACAGAGGCGGAGATCGCGGTGGTCGTGGCGGCGGTGGCGG